>NZ_JBHWJJ010000100.1:0-18582 GCF_042732005.1 Streptomyces sp. NPDC059851
AGGCGCAGCTGACGCCGACACAGACGGTGTTGAGGAGCGTCAGCAGGCCGACGCACTCACACGTCGCGGCGAACGCCGCTCCGTCGACGCCGACCGGGTCGGTCTCCGGAAGGGCGTGCAGGTGGGCCAGCAGCTCAAGGTCGCGGTTCTCCATGACGTTCTCCTTCTCTGTGCGGAAGCGGCAGGTTCCTGCCGCTCAAACCGGCTGCTGGACCATCCAGTGCCGGGGATCGGTGTGGCGGATCCGCAGGAGGAATGCCAGGATTCCCGCGGATCCGTCGCTCCAGCTCGTCGAGACCTCCCCGTACTCGTTGGGGAAGACGACGTGGCTGTGGCGGTGGGCCCGTTCGGCCACGATGAGGCGGGCCAGGTCTTCGGCCATCGCGCGGTAGGCGGGTTCTCCCGTGGCCTCTGCCATGTCGAGGAGGAAGTCGCCGTTGCCCGCCAGGCCGTGGCACTGGGTGAGGGCGGCGCGGGAGGCGCGCTCCACGACGGCGCGCGCCGCCCCGCGGGCGAGAGCGCCGAACCGGTCCTCCCCGGTCGCCCGCCACAGCCGGACCAGGAAGGAACCGATGCCTGCCGAGCCGTGGCACCAGTAGGGGGCCGTGGGCAGGTCCGTGGCCTGGGCGGGCCACTGGGCGGCCTCCCCGACCATGACGGCGTTGGCCGCGAGGTGTTCGCCCGCCGCCACGGCCAGCTCCATGTGGTCCTGGCGGTTCGAGACGGCGGCGGCGGCGAGGAGGAAGCAGCCGATGCCGGCTGTTCCGTGCGCGAAGCCCAGGTAGCGTTTGCCGGCCTCTGCGGATACGGCTTCCGCCGGAACCGGCCAGCTCACTGCGGACGGCTCGCGCCGTGCGGCGGCGGCCAACCGGTCGGCCGCGTCGACGACCAGCTCGGCGAAGCGGGCGTGACCGGTGCGGTGCCACAGGTGGGCGGCGGCGAGCCCGCTGCCCGCCGAGCCGTGGGTGACGTCGTGGCTGGGTGTCGACTCCTGCGGGGCCAGGGCCAGGGCCAGCGCGTGGTCCATGAGCGCGCGGTCGTCGACGGCACGTCCGGCGTCGTACAGCGCCCAAGCGGTTCCGCGGCCGCCGAAGTGCAGGCCGGGGCGTGCGGAGCGGGTGTCGGTACGGGCCGCTATCCACTGGCCCGCGGTGGCTATCAGCTCCGGCAGGCGGGGGTCGCCGGTCAGCTCGAAGTACCGGGTCAGGACCGCCAGGACGCCGGCCGCGCCCTGCTGCACGGTGCAGGGGTCGGTCTCCCCCGCCATGGTGGACACGGGCCACAGCCGCCGCTCGTCCCCCGGGGTCATCGCCTCGACGAGGTGGTCCACCATCCCGGCCACCACGGCTTGCGCCGCGTCGTGTGGTTCGTCGCTCCGCGCCGACGCGGCGACGGGGTGGGCCGGCCGCGCCGCGTCCGTCTTGCGGAGGGCCTCGCGCGCCGTGGCGGGCTCCCAGCGCTCGGCGGGGTCGTCCTTCATCAGCCCGAGGATCATCTCCGGCAGGCCGTCCGGTAGGGGGACGGAAGCTGTACAAGCGGTCAGCCACTCGGCGAGCCGCTGCTCCGCGGCCCTGGTGGCGGGCTCCTCGGGCAGCAGGTTCGGTACCTTCCCGGCCAGGACGAAGCACGCGGTGGCCCCGAGGCTGTAGTAGTCGGCCGTCGGGGAGACGGGTGCGTCCTCCAGGCGCTCGGGTGCGCTGAAGCCGGGGGTTCCCACCCGGGTCGGCAGCGCGACGTCGTCCTCCAGGACGGCGAGTTCCAGGTCGATGAGGCGCACTTCGCCGTCCGGGCGGACCATGACGTTGCCGGGTGTGAAGTCCCGCAGGACGCAGCCGCGGGCGTGGGCCGCCGCGACCAGGTCCACCAGACGTCCGACCTGGTCCAGCGCGTCGGCGCGGTACCGCTCGCTCCCGACGTCGCGGAAGTGCTCGGCGACCCAGGTCCGCAAGGGCACGCCCGGCACCTCTTCTTGGGCCAGGAACAGGTGCCCGCCGTGCTCGAACATCGCGAGCGGCTCCGGTACGAGTCCCGTGCCCCTGAGCTTCTCCAGAGTCCGTGCCTCGGCGCGGAGCCAGTCGCGGACGTCGTAGCCGGACGCATCGGCCTCCACGTGGGGCCGGGCCTCCTTGATCACCACGGGTGCGCCCGTGGTGACGTCCGTACCCCGGTACACGCCGCCCTTGTTCGTGTGCCGGATCGCCTCCCGTACCGAGAAGCGACCGCCGAGCAGCACCGGGCTGGCCGCCGCCTTCTCGGTGCGCGGTGGAAGGGGAACCGAAGGGGGGAAGGGGCTGACGGCCCACGGGGGCGGGGAGTACTGACCGGTGCGCTTGTCCTCCACGGGATTGCCGTCGGGGTCCTCGATGAACCACACCAGCAGCCCCTCGTCCGACAGCCGTCGCCGGCCGACGAAGGCGCCGTAGCGGTAGTGGACCAGACTGTGCGCGGTGTACGGCTGGTCGGACAGGATCCGGGGGCCGGCCAGCCCCGCCGTGGCCCTGTGCAGCTCCTGCGCGATCCGGGCCGCGTCGGTGTCGGAGCGCGGGTACACGGTGATGAACTTGCCCGAACCACCGCGGGGGGTGGCACGGGAGTTGAGCGCACTCACCTGTTCGAGCGACCGGGCGAACTTGAATGCCGACCCCTCTCGTAGCAGCACGTCCAGGGCCTTCGCGAGGACCTCCGGCGCGGAGGCCACCGTTGCGGACACGTGCAGTTTCCAGCCCTGCTTGCGCAGCACTTCGGACCGGGGCGTGAGGCGGCACCACGTTTCGTCGGCGTCGGTCGTCCAACACGTGTCCGTACCCGTGGTGTGCAGTGCCCGGTGGAGAAGACTTTCGAGGTCGACTTCGGTTGCGTGGCTCGTCATGCGTGTCCCTCTCAACGGTGAGAACCGCTGGTTGGAATGTGCCTTCGGTCGTTTGAACGTACAGCCCGTGTCCGACATGCGTCAGTCGTTTCGGGGAGCGCACAAGTGTTGTTTCGGCCCCGAATGATGTCTACCGGCGCAAACGTAGGGCGCGCCGACGGCAACGGCTTGGGAATTTCTCCGGGCCGTCAGGTCGGTGGCTTTCGGGGCGCGACCACCTGGATTTCAGGGGTGGATCGGCAGTGGAATTCGATTTGGTCCTCTTCTCGCGGAGCTCGGTACGTCATGCCCGGCGACATCGAACACCGTTTCGCCCATCACTATCCGTCCACCCTCAATTTCGATTCCAGTAGCGAATCGAGTCGAACGACTACCCAAAGAACCGCCCCGAACGTTACGGGCGCCGACTTCCGCCGTAAAGCTATGCTCCGGCCCGCCCAGCGGTAAAGACTGCGATTCCGTCGCAGCACCAACCAGGGCAGAACATGATCCGATACGTCAGCGGGGTCCTCGATCGGGCCCCTGAACTGGCCGAACTCTAGAAGTTAAGCAATCAACAAGCTGTCAGGAATCACTCGCGATTGGCTCAAAACGACGAACGGGGCCACCCCTTGCCCGTTCGGGAATCCAACGACCCCCTGACCCCGGATCCACTCCCCTGCATTCCGATCTTCGGTTTCGCGGCGCGCTCGGGGCGACCTTTTGGACTGCGAGCATCCAGTTTGCCCGGGGACCATCCGTGGCGGGCTTTCCGTTCACGTCGGCGAAATCCTGCCGCAACCAGGCTCGTTAGCGGCGCATCGGGCTCGGCTCAGGCCGGGACGAACGGGCTGGGCGCAGGTGGCGCGGCCGCGCCCGCGACACGGAATGAACGACCCGTGCGCCCGACGACTCCTCCGGTTCAGCCCTGCCCACGGTGCTCGAACAGCCGGCCGGGTTACGCGCGGAATGCACCGCCCCCACCGGTTCACGCGACCCACCACATCGCCGATCGAACACCTGCGCAAGAGGAAATCGGACGCCATCCCATACGGAGCGGCGCCGTGGTGGCCGAGCAACCCGATCCGCGAGCGCACCCTTCGGGCGCCGGGTCCTCGCGTCGACGCCCGCCACCTCGACGCGCCCCTCGTCGGGGCGCAGCAGGGTGGAAGATGCCTACGGCCCGGCTTGCCGGCGCCGTCCGGCCCGGGGCGAAGGCGCAGGTTACGCAACTGGTCAAATTTGCACAGTGATAGCCTCATCAAAATTGTCTACGAGGAGGCGCCATGTCCGCGATCCGACTGCTGGTCCTCGGCGCGGTCCGCCAGCACGGCCGAGCACACGGCTACCAGGTGCGCAACGACCTGGAGTACTGGGGCGCCCACGAGTGGTCCTCCGCCAAGCCGGGCTCGATCTACCACGCGCTCAAGCAGATGGCGAAGCAAGGTCTCCTCATCGCACACGAGATCGCGCCGAGCACCGTCGGTGGTCCGCCCCGTGTGGAGTACGAGATCACCGACAAGGGCACCGAGGAGTACCTCACACTGCTGCGCCAAGCCCTGACCTCGTACGACCAGAAGTTGGACGTGCTCTCGGCCGGCATCGGGTTCATCGTCGACCTGCCGCGGGATGAAGCCGTCGCGCTCCTCAAGGAGAGGATCAAGGGGCTTGAGCAGTGGCGGTCCACGGTCACCGAGTACTACACGCCGGAGAAGGGTCCCGAACAGCTCGGGCACATCGGCGAGATCATGAACATGTGGGTGCACTCGGCCGACAGCGAAGCGGAATGGACGCACGGCCTGATCGGGCGGATCGAGGGCGGCGCGTACACCTTCGCCGGGGAGGGCGAACCCTTCGTCGGGGTGCTCGCGGAGGACGAGCCGAACCCGTTCGCCACGGGGCCGCACCCTGAGGACCTCCGGTAGTGCTGTGACCGGGAAGGTGTGCCGGGTTGCTCCTCGTGCTGGTCGGACGCAACTGCAGCGGAACGTCTCCCGGCCGATCCGGATCGGCCGGGAGGCCCTGCGGTGCTCGCTGGAGCGGATCGAGTACGCGATCGACGAGCGGCCCGACCGCACTTTCGCCTTCGACGAGTTCGGCCCGCTCGGCACCCGCCCGACGGCGGGCGCCTGCTGGGCCGCACGCGGCCGTCCCGAACGGCTGCCGGCGACGTTCCGCCGTACCCACGGTATTACCGATCGCCTCGTTCGCTCGATGGCGGATACCGTCAACGCGCCAGACGGAAGTGAACGACGGTGACGGCATCGGTTGACTTGATGTCGGGGTAGTGGAAGCGCAGCTTGTCTTGCAGCTCGGCAAGATCGCGAAACCCGTCGGCCACAGCGTCCTCCCGGGTCAACTCGGCAACGCTCTTGGAAGTGATCTGAGTGACCACACCGGACAGCACTACCTCGTCATCCAACTCGAACACCATGTTCACCGGGCCCGTCTCCACTGGGTCGCGGAACCGCACCGTGGTCGTCTTCCGCCCGGTACGTACAGCATCGAGATAGGCGCGATGGAAGTGCAGGGCCTGCATGGCGGCCGAGCCCGGCGCTCCGTCGGACGCTGCGGACTGATCCCCCCAGACGTACGCATGAGGCAGGAGGTCGGTGATCGCGACACTGCGAATGCCGCCAACTGCCGGCACGAGGACGCGGATACCCGGGTGGTAGTCCAGCAGGACCTGCCGGTCCCGACCACACGGCGCGAGCACGCCGCGCCCCCTGTCACCGACGGCAACGATCGCCGTGAGGTCACGCGCTCCCGCAGCACGCGCATGCCCGAGCGCCACTAACTCCGCGCAAGGTCCGCCCGTGAAGTGATAGAGGTTGATGCCGCCGAACATCCGGCCCTGTGCGTCTCGCACGGCTGCTCCGACGGTGTGCACCTCACCGTCACCGTTGGTCTCAACAACGCGCTGGGCGAACTCGACCAGCTCCAGATCTTCTTCGGTCGGCAGATGCATCGTGGTGTCCATCTAACAGACACTACTCATACACGGTCCAAAGCCATGCAACCGGGTGAACGTTCGCGGTCACAGCACAAGCAACGCAGGTGCACAGGACGACGGTGCGGAGCGGGCCGGGTGCCCGGGCGTGTTCCCGCGCACCCCACCGCCCGCCGTCCGTGGGCCGACACGGTCGGCGGACGTCACGTCAGGCGCAACGCCCCGGGCAGGCCGGGCCAGGGGGAACCGTGGGCGCGAGGCCCTACGACCGATGCGCCACGGCCCTCATCTCCTCCGTCTCACTGCCGGGTCCGCGAAGTCCACGCCCTGCCTCCCCGGCGCCCTGCCCGGCTGCGGCAGCCCGACCGGTAGCGTCCGCCGCCGCGGTCGGGAACCTGCACTCCGACTCCACGCCGGCTGCCCCCACCCCCCGGGGGGCCGCCAGCAGTTGCCACGCCCTGGCCGGCGTGTTATGGCACATAGAGGTCAGATCATCACATACAGTCCACAACTGCAACGTTTCGGTCGTCGCCGAACGGAGACTCAAGCGGAAATGAGGATGTAATGCGCAAGCTTCAGAAGGCCGCTCTTGTGGCTGCCATGGTCGGAAGCCTCACCATGTCCGGGGCAGCCATCGCCTTCGCCGATGACCCCAAGACAGAGACCGAAACCACCCCGTGCACGCAGACAGCCACGCAGACCAACGCGGCCACCGACGTCCTCGGCAACGTGGCACAGACCAACGTCGCCCAGCAGATCTGCAGCACCGAGGACGACGGCACGAACTCCAACTCCGCCGCCGTCGCCGTCACCCAGACCAACACCTTCCCCGACACCCTTGCGGACACGAAGAAGCAGCCGTAGGACGCCGGCGCCCGGGGATCCTCAACCACGGATCCCCGGGGCGCCCCACGCCGCCACCGGCACCCGATGAGCCCGAACTGCCAGCGGGCATGAGGATCAAGACGTCGGGGCACCGCCGTCGACATCGCGCCAGAAGGAGTGGACCCGCGCGTTGAACACGTCCGGGCTTTCCTGGAACGGCTGGTGGGCCTCCCCCACCATGACCTCGAAGCGGGCCTCCGGAATGGCGTCTGCCACGACCCGCCCGAGCCGCGGCGGTGTCGCGATGTCGCGTTCACCGGCCAGGACGAGCGTCGGTGCGGTGATGGCCGGCAGGCGGTCGAGCGTGTCGTGCTGCATGAACGGATCCAGTTGGCGTTGGAACGCTTCCGCGGACTGCGCGTACGGGAAGGCGAGCGTTTCGTCGATGATCCGCTGCACGGTGCCGTCGGCGTGGGCGCGCGGGGTGTAGATCCACAGGAAGAACGCCTCCAGCATGGCCCGCTCGTCGGGCGCTTCCGTCGCCAGCCAGCGCCAGAACCGGGTCATGGTGGTGAAGTAGGCGTCGGTCCGTGCCCAGGTGCTCATCAGGACCAGGCTGCGCACGACCGCCGGGTGACGGAGCGCCAGCTCCTGCGCGATCGCGCTGCCACCGGAGAAGCCCGCGACGTGTGCCACCTCGACCCCGAGCACCCGGAGCAGTCCAGCGGCGTCGTCGGCCATCATGGCCACGGACATGGCCCCGTCGGGCAACGGCGTCCGCCCGGACCCCCGGTTGTCGAAGGCGATGACCCGGTACCGGTCCGACAGGCCATCGAGCTGCGCCTGCCACGCCTCGGCGGGATCGCTCAGCCCCGCGATCAGCAGCACGTCGGGCCCTTGGCCACGGCTCTCCGTCCAGATCGTGGTCCCGTTCACTTCGACGTAATCGCCCATGGAAGGCACCTCCCGGTCCATCGTCGCCCGCTGCCGGACCGCGGCGACCGCTGCCACGCCGCACACACTCCCGAACGTGGGCCGCTCGCCCTGCAGCACAGTGTGTTGCCGGGCGAGCGGGCTGTCGGGTGCCGGTGGTCGAGGAGCGGAGGGGCCGCCGCAGCGGACAGCAGGGGCGTCGACGCCTGCCGGCAGTCACAGCAGTCGCTCTGCGAGGTAGCGCTGGAACTGCCACAAGGGACGTTCCAGGTGGGAGAACCGGCCGTTGGACGGATCCGGATGGGAGGCCAGGCCCCGCTGGACGCCGCGGATGGCCACGAGGTCCTCTTCCTGGATCTGCGCGACCTGAGCGCGGATGGCGCTGAGTCGTTCCGCGAAATGGGGTGCGTCGGGCGCTCCGGGCGGGACCATGGCCGTGATCTGCGTGTCGTGGGTGGTGGGGCCGGTGGGAAGCCAGCGGATGCTGACCGCACTGTCGGGCAGGACCGCCAGGACGAACTGCGGGAAGATCCCGGCGATGAGCATTCCCGCCTGCGCTCCCCGCCCGGATCGGGAGTGCTTCCCCAGGCCGGTGCCGCCCTGCTCGGGGTCGGACAGCGGCGTGAACATGGTGAACCAGCGGCCGTCGCATTCGTCGACCTCCGTGTCCCGGCCGGGCAGCACCGGATCCAAGGTCGCCGCATGCGTGCCCATGTGGTGGTAGTTCTCCGAACCGTTCTCCACCGCCACCTTCCAGTTGGCGGGAACGTCCTCCCAGGTCTGCGTGTGGACGCTCACCCAGTCCGCGATGCCGTGGCTGCTCAGCCGCTGGTCCAGCCCGTGCAGTGCGGGCGCTGCCGGTGCCGCGCCGGGGTCGAGGTTGAGCATGACGAAGCCGTTCCAGACCTCGACGCGGTGGGCCGGGAGCCGACAGACGGCCCGGTCGAAGTCGACCCGCTGCATCAATGGAGCACCGGCGAGCTGTCCCGCGTACCGGCCGTTCAGCCGGTAGGTCCAGGTGTGGTAGGGGCAGGTCAGCCGGGTCAGGGTGCCTCGCTCGGGGGTGGTCTCCGGCGGCAGGAGGTCCATGAACCGGTGGCGGCACACCCGGGAGAGGGCGTGCAGCTCGCCCTCCTCGTCCCTGGTGACCACCAGTGGTGTGCCGAGGACGTCCAGCCGCAGATAACTTCCCGGCTGTGGAATCTCCTCGGCGCGTGCCACGCACAGCCACTCGCGCCGGAAGATCCGTTCGACCTCCCGTCCGTACAACTCGGGGGAGGTGTAGGCGAGGGGTGGCAGTGTCCGGCCGTGTTCGAGCGGGAGCGCGGCCAGGCGCCGTAGCTCCGCGAGCGTCTCGCGCAGCGCCTCGGGGGCGGAGGAAGCGGGGGCGGAGGAAGCGGGCGTGACGGGCTCTTCGGGCCTGCTGCGGTGGACGGTCATGGTGAGTTGCCTTCCTTCCCGGTGATCAGGGGTGTCGAACCGAAGAGGGACAGTGCGTGCCGCCGCCTGTAGCGGCGGCTGTAGGAGACGGTGGCGAGGACGACGGCGCACAGCAGCGCCAGTCCCTTGGCCCGGTTGAGTGCCGGAACGGATTCCACGGGCAGCAGCAGGGCGACCAGCATTCCGGCTGCGCAGTCCACCAGTTGGGCGGAGCCCCACAGGACCGTCAGGCGGGTCAGCCCGCTGCGCAGCGTCGGCGAGACGCGCCAGGCCGCATCCCTGGCGGCGGCAGCGGTGGGCCCGTGCCAGGACTGCCCGGCCTGGAAGGCGAAGGGTTTCGCTGCGAGCAGCGAACCCAGGATCCAGAGCCCGGCAGCGGCCCCGAGTCCGGCGTCCTTGACGAGGATGACCCTCGGACTGCCGCTGAGCAGCGAGGTCACGAGGCGCACCGCCAGCATGCCGATCATGAACGCCTCGAAGCCGTTCACACGGCGGCGGGTGGCGGCCTCGACGGCCAGGCGCACCGCCGGGACCGCCCCGCTGAGCGTCAGGGCCAGCCATTGGCTGGTGCCCTGAGACCGCAGAACGTAGAACACGGCCAGCGGGAGCGCCACGGTGAAGAGGAACGCAGCCGCTGCTGTCCGCCACGTCGGCATGTCGGGTGTTCCGGTCCGACCGTTCGGTGATGCCATACGAAAAACCGTAGGGACCGGCGAAGATCGCTTGATCGTCACTAGGTGCGATATGCCTGGTACATCCTTTGATGTACTGCTTCATCGGGCTGGTCGGCGGTGGGCAGTGACGGAATGCGGGGAACGCGGCTGACCTCCCCCGCTTCCGCCCGGTCTCCGCCGAGCCCCGGCTCGCGCGGGCCGGTGAACCGCGGTTTCGTGGTTCCAGGGGCGCTCGTCGTACCTCGGCCGCGGCGGCGCGGCCGGCAGGGGCCCCGACGCTACGGAGGAGGGCGGACCATGCCCCACCCCGGACCGGCAGGCGGCCGCCGTCACCGCGCGGCGGCGCTCGTCGCCGCGGCGGTCTGCTCGACCGTACTCAGCCACCCCGGCCCCGTCGCCGCCCGGGACGCGCCGTCGCCCTCGGCAGGCGTCCCCCAACTGGACTGGCGCCCCTGCACGCCCGGCAGCCCGTACGACTGCGCCACCGCCCGCGTCCCCCTCGACCACTCCGACCCCGCCGGCCGCACCATCGACCTGGCCTTGGTCCGCAGGAAGGCGACCGACGGCGCGCAGCGCATCGGCACCCTCTTCGTGAACCCCGGCGGCCCCGGCGGCCCCGGTACGGTGCAGGTCCCGCAGAACTACGACTCCTTCCCGCAGGAGCTGCGGAAGCGGTTCGACATCGTCAGCTGGGATCCCCGCGGCATCGGCAGCAGCACGGCGGTGAACTGCTTCGACACCACCGGTGCCGCCGCAGCCTGGGCGCGGGACAAGCCGGCCGGCTTCCCGGTGGGGGAAAAGGAGCGCACGACCTGGATCGACGCCTACGAGCACCTCGGCCGGCGCTGCGAGAAGCGTGACGCCGACCTCCTGCGCCACGTGTCGACCGCCGACACCGCCCAGGACCTCGACCTGCTCCGGCGGGCCGTGGGCGAACCGCAGCTCAACTACTTCGGCGTCTCCTACGGCACGATCCTCGGCGCCACCTACGCCAACCTGTTCCCCGACAAGGTCCGCGCCATGGTCCTGGACAGCAACATCGCGCCCTCCGCATGGACGAACGGCGGCCGGTCGGACGCACGGACCACCACCTTCCTGCGCATGGGCTCCGACCGCTCCGCCGCGGCCACCCTGGACCGGTTCCTCGACCTGTGCGGATCCGCCGGTACGGATCGCTGCGCCTTCTCGGCCGGCGGCCCGGAGGCGACCCGCGCCAAGTTCGACCAGCTGATGCAGCGCCTCAGGGAACGCCCGGTGGACACGTGGACGTACGCCAGGACGGTCGCCGACACGGTGAACGGCCTCTACATCGTCGAACCGGGCTGGGCGGACCTGGCCCGCCGCCTCCAGGACCTGTGGCGGGGCCGGGTCCCGAAACCGCCCGCGTACCCGCCCCCGCCCCCCGTCGCTCGGCCCGACCCGTACCTCGGCGACGAGCAGGCCATGGCCGTGTGGTGCGGGGACAGCCCCAACCCCCGCGACCCCGGCGTCTACCACCGCCTGGAGGAGGACAGCGCAGAACGGGCGGGCGACGCCGGTCGGTTCTGGACCTGGTCCAGAGAACCGTGCGCCACCTGGCCGGCCCGGGCCGCCAACCGGTACACCGGACCCTGGGACCGGCCCACCGCGCACCCCGTCCTCGTGGTCGGCACCAGGTACGACCCCTCCACCTCGTACCCGGATTCCCAGGCCATGGTGAGGGAACTGGCCGACGCCCGCCTGCTCACCCATGACGGATACGGCCACACCGCCCTGTTCCAACGCCAGCAGCTGCGTGAAGACGTACGAGAGCCGCTACTTCGTCAACGGCGCACTGCCACCCCCCGGGACCACCTGCCGACCGGACCAACAGCCCTTCTCCTGAACGTCCGGGCCAGGTCGGTCGGCCGGCCGGCCGAGGAGGCCCCTCCGATCGAACCACGCAAATGCGAAACAAAACGATTGAAATAAATCACGACAGTTCACTTGCCGTGAATAAACGGGCGGCGAGCCGCTCATCGGAAAATAACCCTTTAGGCTGACTGCCACTTCCCCAACTGACGCATGTGGATGCCAGTTGCGGGGCAACCACGGAAAAGCGCGGCCGATTGCAGGGGAATGCCAGAAATCGACGTACCGACCCCCAGGAAACCGTCGCGGGTGAGGGGACTGGAACTCGCCAGAACCCTGACCGGGGCGCCCCTGGACCAGATCTCCGGAACGCTGCTGGTCGCCGGGGATCCCGGTGGATCGTTCCAGCTCAGGGGCGGCGCCATCGTCGAGGTGGTCTCGCCCGGTGCCCCCGGGGCGGAGACCCTCCTCCTGCGCTCCGGTCGTGTCAGCGAGGCGGACTGGACCTCCGTGACGAGGTCCTGCCCCCCGGAACGTCCCGTCGGAGCCGAGCTCGTCGCCCGGGAACTGGTCGGCGCCGCGGAATTGCAGCTGATATGCGTCGCGGCCGCGCTGGACGGCGCCCTGGCTGTCGGAATGGGCCGGATCGATGGTTTCAGCCTGGAACGGGACACGCACGACTGCCGGCTGGCCGCCCTCCGGGCCATCGAACCCGACTGGCTGGTGGGGGAGGTGGAACGGCGGATCCGGGCCCTCGTCTCGCGTCGGCGCCCCTTCTCGCCCTTCCGTACCCGGCTGGGCCGGACCGAAGCCGGCACCGCTTCGTTGGACACGACCGCCGGAGAGCGGCGGGAGATCCTGCTCCGGGTCAACGGCCGGCGCAGCGCCCGGGACATCGCGTTCCTGCTCGGCCGGAGCCTCTACGCCGTCGCGGTGGAGGTCTCCCGGCTGTTGGGGGACGGGCTGGTCGAGGCGGTGGTACCCGCCCGGTTCAAGGAGTCGTGCGTCAGGCCCGCCACTGCTGCGGGTGACCTCCCCCGCCGTCTGCCGGGGGCGAGCGGCATCACCGACGTCTTACCGCTGAGGCCGGCGGCCGGTCTCTAGCGTCCTCCGCCGGGGCGCTGCCCAGGACCAACCGGTCCGGCGGCGAACACCGCCCCGCGCCGTCGGCGGCGCGAACAGAAGAACGAACACGACAGGAGAGCAGTGACAACCAGGAAAGCCCAGCTGGCAGCAGAGGTGAGCACACTGAGGAACCGGGTCGTCGGGGTCACCGACGTCGTGGTGGCTTCCGTCGACGGCTTACTGATCACGGCGGAGACCGACGACACCGCGGAACCCGAGAATCTGGCCGCCCTCACCGCGGCGACCCTCAACATCGCCCGCCGGGCCGGCTCCATGACGAGCAGGGGGCTGCTCCACCACACCGTGTCCCGGTTCACCGATGGGTACCTCGTCACCCACACCCTCGGTGAGATGGCTTTGATCGGGGTGCTCGGTGACGCCGGCATGGACATCGCCCGCCTGCACACCGAGACGCAGGCCTCCGCGCAGCGCATCGCCACCTTGCTCACCGAACCCCCCGCGGACGCAGCCGCTCCGGGGGACGCACCAGCAGGGCAGACCCACGGAACCGCAGGAGGAGCACGATGAGCGGGGCGGACACGCGGGGACCACAGACCATGGCGGGGCGGGTCGAGAGCCTCGTCAAGACCTTGCGCACCGAGGTGCCGGACTGTGTGGCCGCGGGAGTCATCGACATGTCCACGGGGATGCTGCTGTCGGTGGAGACCGTCGACTCGCATCCGCCGGAGGTTCTCGACATGCTGGCGGCGGCCACCCTCGACCTCTTCCAGGGCCGCAACGTGCTGATGATCGAAGGGATCTTCAAGGAGCGCCGCGGGGTCGTCAGCGACCAGCACTACTTCCAGGAGATCCTCGTCAACAGCGACAACCTCGCGCACCTCTTCCTCAGGGTGGACAGCGACGACGAGGTCGTGGCCGTCGTCGTGTGCCGCAAATCGGTGAACGTGGGCATGCTCTTCGCCCAGGCCCGCCGAGTCCTGAAGGACCAGGGGCAGTTGTGAGCGGGCCCTCGCCCGTGCGGGCCCGCCGCACCGGATGCGTGCGGCGCTCCGCCCGTAACTGCTCGCGCGCCCGGTAACCAGGGGGACGGAGGGGCGGGGTCCGGGGCCCGCCTCACCCGACTTCGGTAGCCGGTCAGGTCCGGCTACCGAAGTCGGTTCCCACGCGGGGGATGAGGAGCACGGGGCAGTGTGCGTGGTGCAGGACGCTGTGCGTGGCCCTCCCCAGGTTGCGGCCGAGGCCGAGCGTCGTCGGTGCCCGGCGGCCGCCCATGACCAGCAGGTCGGCGTGGCGCGACGCCTCGACCAGGGTCCCCGCCACGGAGACGCTCTTCTGCGCGTCGGCCTGTAGGGCCAGGTCGGGGAACTCGTCGCGGACGGCGTCCGTGACGGCGTTCAGGGCTTCGACGTGCTGCCCCGCGATCCCGTCGACGTCGTCGAGCATGCTGACGACGCTGCCGGCGGACTGGATCATGTTCCACACGTGGAGCAGCCGCAGTGACGCCTTGCGCAGTTCGGCCTCCCGTGCTGCGTACAGGGCGCAGACGAGGTCGTCCTCGTCACGGACGGCCGCGAGAACGGCGCCGCGCTCCTCCGCCTCGTCGACGCCGCGGACCACGATGACCGGGGTCCTGGCACCGGCCGCCGTCTTGAGGCCGACGGAGCCCAGCAAGAGGGGGTTGAAGCCGCCCAGGCCGCGGTTGCCCACGACGATCGTGCCGTGCAGACCACCGGCCCGGTGCAGGGTGGTGACGGCGTCCGTGTGACTGAGCTCCGTGGTCACGAGCAGGCCGGGGTATTCGGCGGTCACGGCCTTCGCCGTGTCCTCCAGGAGGTCCCGGCCGGCGGCACGGACCCTCTCGACGGTCTCGGACGACAGGTACAGGGCACGGCCGTCGGTGTCGGTGCCGTGGACGACGTGCAGGGGGCGGCCGCGGCGTACGGCCTCCCCGGCGGCCCACAGGGCAGCGCTGCGCGCCGACCCGGAGCCGTCCACGCCGACGATGACGGAGCTGGTGTCCGGGGTACGGATGCTGCTTTCCACGGCTACTCCCAACGAGGATCCGATGGGGACACTCCCCACACTGACACCCGAGTCCCCACGGGAGGAGGGCCGCCCGGGACCGCGCCGGGGCCGAAGGTCCCCGTCGCCCGGGCGCGGCCCGGTGTCCGTCGGGCGGGGTGGTCCTCCCGGTCCCGGGACGGGGCCGTTCGGCCCTCGATCACCGGGGGGTACCGGTGGAAGGTGTGTGGCGTACCCGCGGGACATCGGCGCCGCACGACCCGGCACGACAGGAGGGCCTCATGAAGCACATCAAGGTGGCGGACCTGATGACCGACGCGGTCGTCTCCGTGGCCCCGGACACGGCTTTCAAGGACGTCGTGAAGCTCCTCGCCCAGTACGACATCTCCGGAGTCCCCGTCCTGGACGCCGAGGACCGGGTGGTGGGCGTCGTCTCACAGACCGATCTGCTGGCCCACCCGGCCGCGCCCCCGCGGCTGGATCCGCAGAACGGCACGTCGGCGCGGGCCCCCGCAGCGGGCGACGTCATGTCCACGCCCGCGGTCACGGTCCACGCCGAAGAGACAGCCGCTGGCGCCGCCCGGCTCATGACGCGCCGCGGCATCGAACGGCTGCCCGTCGTGGACGTGGAGGACCGGCTCGTCGGCATCGTCACCCGCCGGGACCTGCTCCGCACGTTCCTGCGCCCGGACCCCGAGATACGCCGCCGGGTCAACGACGAGGTCCTCAAGGACGTCCTCGGTGTGACGGCCGGTGACGTCGACGTGCACGTGGTGGACGGAATCGTCACCCTGGCCGGCCACGTCGAGCGCCGGAGCCAGCTGCCCGCACTCCGCAGCCTCATCGAACAACTCGACGGCGTCGTCGCCGTCACATCACACGTCACCGCCCGCACCGACGACACGGACTCCGCCCGCACCGGTCATTCGCGCCACACGATGCACTGGTGATGGAGCGCCGGACCTCACCCCGGAAGGTGCAGCCATGGCACAGCACGTGACCGTCGGGGCCGACGGCTCCCCCGAGAGCCGCGCAGCGGCACGCTGGGCCGCACAGGAAGCCGTCCTGCGGGAGGTCCCGCTGCGGCTCGTGCACGCCGTCGACTGGCCCCTGGACCCGGTGTTCCCCGGCGTGGGCCGCCAGGACGTGGACCGCTGGGCGGACCGGTCGCTGACCGAGGCGGCGCAGGAGCTGCACCGGCGCCATCCGCAGCTGGAGATCACGACCCGGTGCCCGTCGGCGCGCCCCGCGGCTGCCCTCGCCGCCGAGGCCGCGGACGCCGCCCTGCTGGTCCTGGGCTCGCGGGGTCTGGGCGGTATGGCCGGTTTCCTCGTCGGCTCGGTGGCCGTGTCCACCGTGGTCGCGACCGACACGCCCGTCGTCCTCGTCCGTGTCGCCGACGATCCCGAGGGGCCGCGCACCGGATCGTCGGCGGAGATCGTCGTGGGGGTCGACATCCACGAGGCGTGCGACCGGGTGCTCGCCTTCGCCTTCGAAGAGGCCGAGCGGCGTGGGTGCCCACTGCGGGCCGTGCACGGCTGGAAGATGCCGTCCGCCTACGCCTACGTCCCCTTCCTCGACCCGGACGACGAGCGGGACATCGGCAGGAGCGTCACGCACATGGTCCAGGACGTGTTGCTGCCCTGGCGGCACGAATTTCCCGACGTGGACGTCACCCACAGCGTGTTCATGGGATCCGCGGGGGAAGGACTCGTCCGAGCTTCCCGGGGAGCGGGGCTGGTCGTCGTGGGGCGCCACCTGCGCCGCTCACCCCTCGGCGCGCACCTGGGGCCGGTCGCCCACGCGGTCCTGCACCACGCCGCCGCCCCGGTCGCGATCATCGCCCACGACTGAGCCCCCGCCGGAGGAACGGGAACGCCGGGAGCCTCGGGTGAGCGGCCCTCTACGGTGTCAGGAGCGCCGGGGTGGACCCGCGCCGCGGGAGACGGCCGCCGTTCAGGGGCGCGCCGGCCGCTGGGGCCGGGCGGCGCGCAGGTCGGCCAGGAGTTCGGCCTGGCCTTCGAGGACGCCGGAGAGGATGCCGCGGGCGACGCGGAGGAGTTCGGCGACGTCGGGGCTGGTGAGCCGGTAGTAGACGTTGGAGCCCTCGCGGCGGGTGGCGACGAGGTTGGCCTTCCGGAGCACGGCCAGCTGCTGGGACAGGGAGGCGGCCTCGATGCCGACTTCGGGCAGCAGTTCGCCGACGGCGTGCTCCCGCTCGCTGAGGAGCTCTAGGACGCGGATGCGGGCCGGGTGGCCGAGGGTTTTGAAGAACTCGGCCTTGAGCTGGTAGAGCGGGGTGCTCGCCTGCGCGGTCCCGCCGCCGCCCTCGGTCGTGTTCTTCGTGTGTGTGCGCGGCACCTCATCCACCCAAACTTCTCGATGTGGGGACCTCGGGAGCATCCCCGCCAACATGCTGTGACCTCTACGATTGCAGATTCCTGCAACTGATCGACACCCGCCGGTCCCCGTGCGCCGCACGTCGGCGCGGGGACCGGACGACCGTCATCGTCGCTTCCTCGGCCTTCACAGGGGCAGGGTGATCCAGATGCTCTTGCCGGGCCCGTCCGCATCGGGCCGCAGGACCGCCGTTCCGCCCAGCTCCATGGTCATCTCGACCACGGTGGCCAGCCCGCCGCCCGGCGCGGCGGCAATGGCCCCGTAGAGGGCGGGCCGGTAGGGGTGGCGGTCGTGGACGGCGAACGCGAAGGCGCCCGGGCCGTGGGCGTACGTGACCGTGACCGTCGGTGAGAGCACCGCGGCGTGGCGGACGGCGTTGGTGACCAGCTCCGCCACGATCAGCAGGGCCGGCCCGACGCTCGGATGGCCGAGGTCCACGCCGCAGTCGACCAGCACGTCCTCCGTGGTCTGCCGGGCCAGGCGGACGGCCGCCCCGGTCGTGGGCACGGTCAGGACGTGCCGGAAGGGCAGCGCCTCCACCTGGACGCTCACCGCCCCGACCCGTCGATGATGCGGGCCAGACGGAACCCGGAGACCGACTGCGGGTGCAGCCGCAGCAGCGTGTCGTGCGGTCCGTGGGCCCAGCCGGCGAGGGTGCGCCGGTAGTGGGCGGCCTCGTCCGGATGGGTGATGACGTCGGCGGGCCCGTGTGCGGTCACCGTCCAGCCGGTGCGCGCCGCGCCGTGGATCTCGTCCACCTGGTACGTCAGCACCGTCCTGCCGGTGATCGCCGTAGCCTGCACCGGTGCGCGGACCACCAGGCGGCCGTACTCCATCACGTGGGTGGCGGGCCGCACGAGGGCGTGCTCGCGCTGGATGTAGACGAGGCGGCCCTGGCCGGAGCCCTCCAGCAGCCACAGGGCCTCGGTGCCGGAGACTTCGAGCATCGAGCGGTCGGCTGGGACGGTCATCAGGGCGCCTTTCGGGTGCGGGTGCGGGTGCGGGTGCGGTGGTGTGGGTGCGGGTGGTTCGGGTGCGGCGGTGTTCTCGCCGCCCGGACCAGGAACGGGTTCACGACGTCTGCGTCCCCGTCCCGCGCGTCTGCCCGTGGAGGTCGGTCCGCGCTGCGAGCTTCCCGGTCAGGATCCGGCGTGCCGCCAGCATCAGCTCCGCCACGTCCCCGTCGGCCAGCTCGTACACGACCGTCGAGCCGTCCCGGATCGGGACGACGAGCCCGGACGCGCGCAAGACCGCCAGCTGCTGCGACAACGTCGACGGCTCGACCTCGATCGCCGACAGCAGACCACGCGCCGGCAACGGCCCACCCTGCAACAGCTCCAGCACCCGTATCCGTACTGGATGCCCCAGCATGCGAAAGAAGTCGGCCTTCGCCTGATAGAGCGGAACCGGCACCGCCTCGCACCCTTCTGCGCCGGGAATCGTCGAGCGTTGTGGCCGCGGCAACCAGCGGGGCCAAACAACCCAACAACTATTTAAATTAAAATTATTTTAAATAATTTGGTTTTTGGTTGCAAGGCGCCCCCAAAAACAATTAGGGCACCAAGCGGGAGGCG
>NZ_JBHWJJ010000100.1:18592-30420 GCF_042732005.1 Streptomyces sp. NPDC059851
GTTTGGGGGCCGCCCCTCTCTTTTGGGGGGGGGGGGGGGGGGGGGGGGGGGGGGGGGGGGGGGGGGGGCGCACGGGGGTTGGTGGGGGGGGGGGTTGGGCGGGGGGGGGGCCGGGGTTTGGGGGGGGGGGTGGCCGGGCGCCCCCCGGCCCCCCCCACGACCACAGCATCTATTGAATTGCAGAGATTTGCAATTCATGGGGTTGTGCGTGCCACGGCGCGCCGATCACGAGTGCGGGCACCTGGCGGGAGGCGCACCCGCGCCGTCGAGGGCATCGTCGACGTCCGCTGCCGGCTCCAGGGCCCCGGAGTCCTGAGCGCCGTGGCCCGGCCGATCGGCCGGGCCCGTGTCCGCAGCGGCGGGTGGTGCCGATCCGCAGCGTCCCGTACGGTCGGGCCGTGGTGATCAAATCGGGTGAGCCGCGCCGGCTCGGTGGCTCGGCCGCCGAGGCACGGCTGCGCTTCGACGCAGAGGGGCGGGAGACCGGAGACGGGCCGGGCCGCAGGTTGCTCGTGGTCGACGGGGAACCGGCCTTCGAACTCAGCCCCTGGTGCGGAACCTGCCCGTTCCTGTTCCGCCGGCTGGAGGCCGCACGGCAGACGTTGTCGTTGGAGAGCGTGCAGGAGCGGCTCACCGGCACGCTGGCAGATCCGGGCGACGGCGGCGTGATCGATGCGTTCGGTGCACTACTGCCGGAGGGCGAGTACCTGCCGCTGCTGCTCCGCGTGGAGCCCCGTCTGATCACTCCCGGTCGGGCAGGCGACTACTTCAGTGGCGAGCAGGTGGCCACGTGGGGGCTCGACCCGTTCTGGGGCCTCCCGGAGTATCCGCACACGCCGTACTACCGGACCTTCGAGACGACGGTCGACGCGTCGGCCCACCTCTACGAGTTCGTCGTGCCCATGGTCCCCCCGACGTGGAACGGGAGGGAGCGGGTCGAGGAGTACGTGGAACTCATGGGCCGCGGAACGGTTCCGACGGCCGTCGCGGTCTCAACCCTGGACGTGTGCGAACCCGCCTTCGGCAGGCCCGCCAACCACTACCGGCACTGGGGCCTGACCCACTTCCTCCTCGACGGACACCACAAACTGGAGGCTGCGGCGACAGCCGGTCGCCCGGTACAACTCCTTTCGCTGCTGGCCCTGAGCGAAAGCCTGGCCGAGTCCGAAGACTGCGCCCGACTGCCCGCCCTGCGCACTCAACCCCGTTCGACCCGGACGCCCGACAGCTGAACCAACGGCGTGGACCGGTGGCGCGCCGTAGAGGCGTCGAGGTTCAGGGGGTGCGGAGCCGGCGGATGGTTACCGCCCGTCACCGGCAACGGTGGTCCATCGCGGGTCGATCCGGCCCAGCCATGCGTCTTGATCGTCGGCCAGTGGTTGCTTCAGAGGAAGTGGGAGGAACCGGCACGCGAAGGTGAGGCCGGCGTCGTCTCCGTCGCCGTGGACGTGGTGCTCCCAGGCGTCGGGGGTGTCTGCGGGTGCCCGGAGGTAGAAGAAGCTGGTTCGTCGGGGCTGCCCCGTGTCGGGGTGGGGCTTGTCCTCCACGGCGATCTGCCGGACCACCGTGGCTGTCAGCAGGCCGGTCTCCTCGGCGACCTCTCGAAGAACCGCGTCTTCCCCTCCTTCACCCGGGTCGACTCCTCCCGCAGGGATTTGGGTACCGGCCTCCGGTACGTCGACGTGATCGAACGTGAGCAGCTCGGGCACGGCACGATGGCGAATCACGTATGCGGCGACACGGACTCTGGGTCGGGTCATCCCGCCATTGTCGGCTGACTGCCCGTTCCGCCTGACCCCTGCGATGACCCTCGGCACCGGAGCCGCTCTTGGAGACCTCGTGTGCTCACGACGCCTTGGCTGCGGTGAGGTCGATCTGCCCGAAGAGCAGGGCGTAACCGCCGGGCAGGCTGCGCAGGATGCGCGCCAGGAGGTCGGGCCCGGCGAGGCGGGCCACGACGGCGAGGACGGCCCCGGTGTCCCAACGGGCGGTGGCCGGGCTGACTCCGGTACGGGCGGCGAGGTCCTTGATGAAGCCCCATCCGGTGAGCCGGTCGAAATCGGGGACCTGGGCGGTGAAGGTCAGGGCGGCCTCGGTGGGGAGGCGGGCGGCCAGATCCACCCGTTCCTGGCCGGTCAGCCGGCGGCCTAGGGCGGCCAGTACTCGGTGGACGGATTCGGCCGTGCGGTCGGTGTCGGGGTAGGCGCCTTCGTATTGCACGGCCTGCAGCATCTGTTCGTAGGTCATGTCCGGGGCCGGCCGGTGGATGACGGGCTGGTCGAACACGGGGGGTGCCTTTCGTTGTCGTTGGGAGTTGGTGAGGGGAGACGGAAGGGGTGGCCCTCGTCGGCGCGGGGTGGGTCAGACGGGGCGGGGACGGCCGAACAGCAGGTCGTAGCCGGGCGGGAGTTGGAGGATGACCCGCTGGAGGAGGTCGTCGTCGAGGGCGTCGGCGACGACGCTGAGCACGGCACTGACGTCCCAGGCGGCGGTCTGCTCCGTCGCGCCCTCGATCCAGGCGGCGGTCGCACGTATGAACCGCTGCGCGTCGAGCGGTTCTGCCGCCGCGAGGGGGTTGAGGAGGATCAGCGCATACGTTTCGGGCAGGCGGGCGGCGGTGCGGGCGCGGTCCTCGCCGACGAGGTGGGCGCCCAGCAGGGCGAGGACGACCCGCGCGGCGCGGTCGGCCTCTTCTCGGGTGGTGTACTCGCCGCGCTCCTGCACGTGATCGAGGAAGGCGTCCTGGCGCAGGGTCATGGCGCATCGCCTTTCGGCACTCTGTCGCCCCGCACGGGCCCGGTGCGGTCCGGGCGGGGACGGCGGAGAGAGCGGAGGAGCGGAAGGAAGAGCGGAAGGAGCGGGGAGGGCGGCAGGCGAGGGGAGGAAGGACGGGAGGCGGGGCAGGGGGAGGACCTCCTCCCGTCCTTCGTCGCGCCGCCAAGGGGCGGAGACCGACTTGCCGGGCCGGTCCGGCTCAGCTGCTGAGCTGCTTGCGGCCGCCGTCACCGATCGCGATCTTCCGCGGCTTGGCCCGCTCGGCGATCGGGATGCGCAGGGTCAGCACGCCTGCCTCGTAGTCGGCGTCGATGTGCTCGGTGTCAAGGGTGTCGGCCAGCACGACCTGCCGGGAGAACACTCCGAGCGGCCGCTCGGAGAGCTCCATCTGGGCCTCGTCCGACTTGGGCGTCGGCCGGCGTTCGGCCTTGACGGTGAGCATGTTCCGTTCGACGTCGATGTCGATGGCGTCCTTGCTGACGCCGGGGACGTCGAAGGCGATCACGTACGCGTCGCCGTCGCGGTAGGCGTCCATCGGCATGGCGGACGGCTTCGACCAGGTACCCGGACCCAGAAGCTGCTGGGTGAGGCGGTCGATCTCACGGAAGGGGTCGGTGCGCATCAGCATGGAAAACACCTCCTGATGTCTCTGCAGTGGATGCCAGTGCGCGTTCAGGTACCTCCGTTGTAACATGTCACCGAGACGATGACAAGCAAGCGATTCACCCAATGGACGACATCAGAAATGTCAGTGTAAGGGTGACGAGCAGCCCCGGGGTCTGTGGCGGCCCCGGTGACGGGAGGAGACCGTGACCGACACTCCGGCATCCAGCCCCGGGCAGCCCGGGGCGCCCGCGTCGTTCCTGGCCGCGGCCACCGCCTTGGAGGCCATCGAGAGTGCACTCGGCAGCGCCCGCGGGCCGTCCACGGACGCCCCCGACGGCCCGCGGGAGGCACTGGCCGCACTCTTGCTGCTCCGCGAGGTCCGCCAGCAGCTGGCCGACTGGGAGCCCGGACTCATCGAGACCGCCCGGGCAGCCGGCGCCAGCTGGGCGGACCTCGCCGGGCCGCTCGGTGTCGCCAGTCGGCAAGCAGCCGAGCGCCGCTACCTGCGGCTGCGCCCCGGCGCCGCCGGCAGCACGGGCGAACAGCGGGTCCGGGCGATACGCGACCGGCGGGCCGCCCAGCGCAGCGTCAACGCCTGGGCCCGTGACAACGCCGGAGTCCTGCGACAACTCGCCGGCCAGGTCACCGCCCTCACCGGCCTGGACGCCCCCGGCCGGGCTTCACTCGGCGACGTGCTCCGGGCGCTCGCCGCCACCGACCCCGCCGACCTGCTCGCCCCGCTGTCGGCCGCGGAGCCCCACGTCCGGCCGGCCGACCCCGCCCTCGCGGACCGCATCCACGCCCTGATCCGGGGCACCGACGTCATCCGCCGCGAAAGCGATCAGCGCCGGCGGGCCACCTGACGAGGACCTTCCGGCTCCCCCCGGTCCCGGGCGCGGCCCCTCGCAGGCGCTGATCGGCGCCCCTGTCCTTGCGGACACCAACTCGTACGCCACTCGGACAAGGCGCCGACCTGGCCGGACAACCGGCGGACGGTCCGGGACGGCCGACATCCGTTGCACCGGCCGATCCGTGCCGGCCAGCTGATGCGGTACTCGCGGGGCCGGTTCCTCGGGGTCGTCATTGCCCGGGGTGCGCCCGGTCCGTGCGTCGAAGCGCGGCTCGCTCTTCACCAGGTGTGGGGTCTTCCCGGGTGGCGCGCGCGGCCCCGCCGGGCCTCCCGGCGGGTCCGCCCCGGTCCGCGCGGCCCCACCCTGGCCGCACCGGTCGGCCGCGGGACGGCGTCGTCCGTGCGGGGCAGCCGGCGCCCGCCCGGTGGTCCGCGCCGCTGGCGGTGAGGCGGATGCGCGGTGCCCCTGGTGTCGGGCGTCTCCCGGCCGGCGTCCGTCAGAAGTACAAGCCGTCCTCGTGGACCCGTTGGGCCAGGTCGGTCTTCGTGTACGCCGCACGGTTCGCCCGGCGGTACTTCTCCTTCACCTGGTCCAGGTAGTACTTCGCGGTGTTGACGCTGATTCCGGCCCGGCGGGCGGTGGCCTTCAAGGTCAGTCCGGAGGCGTAGTCGCGCAGGACCTGAAGTTCCCGGGGCGTCAGGTGCGGCCGGGTGGGGCTGGTGTCGTTGGCCCAGGCGAAGGCGAGTTCCGGGGAATGGGCCGTGCCGCCGGCAGCCACGGTGGTGACGGCCTCGACCAGGGTGTCCAGGGCGTGGTTCTTGGTCACGTAGCCGGCGGCTCCGGCCGCCACCGCCGCCACGACCCTGGCACGGTCGGCCACCGTGCTGATGATCAGGACTTTGCTTCCCGCTGCCCGTACGCGCCGTACGTTCGCCTCCGGCACGGTTCCGTCGCGCAGCACCAGGTCCAGGAGCACGACCTCGGCCCGCCGCGCGGGACCGGCGAGCAGTTCGGCGACCGTGGCTGCGGTCCCGAGGAGGCGCAGACGTTCCTGACGGGACAGCCAGGCGCGCAGTCCGTCCAGGAGCATCCGGTCGTCGTCGACCACCGCGATGTCGATCACGTCGGCCACCGCAGTTCGACCACGGTGCCCTCGCCGGGCTGGCTGTCCACCCTTGCGGAGCCGCCTACGGTGGCTAACCGGCCCTGTATGGAGCGCCGTAATCCGGTACCTGTCTCGCGGTGGTCGGCCCTGGAGGTGTCGAATCCGATGCCCCGGTCGGCTACGGTCACCTCCACCCCGGCCGAGCTGCCGACGATGGTGAGGTAGGCCACGTCCGTTCCCGCGTGCCGGCGCACGTTGTTGAACGCCTCGCTCACTGCGGCGGCCAGGGATTCGGCGACCTCCCCGGGCAGGTCCGGCACGGCGTGGTACTGCGCGAAGACCGTCAGCCCCAGACCTTCCGCGGAGCGGACGGCCTCTTCGAGCGCGGCCCCGGTGTTCGCTGCGCCCTCCCCCAGCGGCCCGCACCGGTGGACCCGGCCGCTGTCGTGGTGCGGGGCGTCTGCGAGCTGGATCAGCCGCCGCAGGTAAGCCGCTTCGCGGGCACAACGATCACGAACGGACGCAGCGTTGGCGTCGACTTGGCCGCCGGCGATCGTGGTGAGGGTGGCGAGCACGGTGTCGTGGAGCGCCGCATGGTGGATCGTCCGCTCCGCCTGCCGCGCCAGAGCAGTCTCGGCGGCAACCGCCCGCTCCTGCGCGGCGTCCAGCATGGATCCCTCGCGCCGCAGGTACCACCAGCCCGCCGCCGCGAAGCCCACGGACACCAGAACGGCACTCATGTGCTCCAGAACTACCGTCCACTCCGACTCCGGCACCGCCTGGTGAACGGCCATGGACGTCATCAGCAGCAGGGCGACCGACACGACCGCCCCTCGCCAGCCGAGGCCCACGACGGCGGCCGTACCGGCCGACAGCGCCTGGACCAGCAGCCAGCCGTGCGGCTCCACAGCTGGCCCTTCGGAGATCACGGCGACCGCGATCCACGGGAGCACGCAGCCGGTCACCAGCACGTCGGCCCAGACCAGGTGGGGAGCGAACCAGCCACGCCTCAGTGCCGACGCGTACAGCACCACGCTGGTGAGGCCCACTGCCACCAGGATGGCAATGGCGCGGATGTCGTAAGGCTCCGTGATGACCACGCTGCCGGCGTAGAAGAGGTGCGCGGCCCGGAAGAGGCCGGTGCCCTTGACACCCCATCTGCGCGCACGCTGAACCCCCATGTCCCCCCCGGGATGCAGTGCCTCGCCGCAACCCGCCCAAATGGGCGGGTGCCGAGCCCTCAGTGGATCCCAGTACTTTTCTCGGCGTCAAGGCTGTCCTCGGACATGACGACGACCGTGCGGGGCCCGGCGACGACGTCGGTCTTCGCGTGGCAGGTCGTCTGCCGTTCTCGTGGCCGCCGAAGTGATGATGAGGTTGGAGTTCCCGTGGTTCGAACGTCCCTGTTACGTCTGCGCTCGGCCGCCTTGGCCCTTGCTGCCGCTTCGGCCTGCCTTGCCGGGGGCGTCACCTCCGCCCAAGCCGCCCAGCCCATGGCCGTTCCCGGCGGTGCACACCAGTACCTCAACACCGTCACCGGAAAATGTCTGGATGTCCGCGGCGAATCGCAGTACACGAACGCGGTCATCCAGCAGTTCGACTGCAAGCGGGCGCTGAACCAGCAGTTCGTCTCGCAGTTCGTCGGTACCGACACCACCACCCGACTGCAGCCCCGCCACTCCGGCAAGTGTGCCAGCGCCAACGGCAACTGGCCCGGCTCTCTGGTCACGCAGCAGTTCTGCGGCGGCGGCACCCTCGAACGCTGGGAACTGGTCGATGTCGGCGGCGGCGCGGTGGTCGTCAAGAACGCCTCGACGGGCCTGTGCCTGGACGACGCCGGGTCCGGCGGCGGCAGCCGCCGAGAGGTGCGGCAGCACGTCTGCACCTACGGCGGCACACAGGCATGGTTCCGCCTGCCCGTCTGAGCTTGCTGCGAAGCCTACGTTGGCGTCGGCGACGCGACCATCAACCAGGGAGGACATGTGCGTACAAACGCTTGGGCTGTCGGTGCCGTGCTGGCACTCGCACTTGTCGGGGGCGTGGACGCCGCCTCCGCCGCCGCCCCGATCGGGCCGGCGAAGGAGGAGGCCGTCACAGCGGCGGCGCCCGTACTCGTCGGCTACTACGCAACCAGCGACGAGTGCTACGAAGCGGGCTCCATGATCGTCGGGGAGCACGGCTGCGTCTACAAGGGCGCCAGGGGATGGGCGCTGTACGTCTTCGTATAGCCCCGGCCGCACCTCCGGCCGCTGGGATCGGGCGTGAGTGACACCGGGGCTCGGTGTCTGCGATCCGATCCTCGGTGCCCCGCGGTCGACCATCCGCGGTGCGGGGTGGCCGACGAGCGGTCCGGAGTCCTTCAGGAACGCCACTCCGTGCCTCCGCCGGGGAAGGCACGGTCGCCGATCGGTTCCCGCCGCCCAGGGGAGCAACACGGGCGAGCGGGGGCGTTCGGATCCGTGGCGCGGACCGGACCGGCTGTGGCCGGTCTGAATCCGGCGCCGTACCAGTCCGAGAAGACAGGGGAGGTCTTCTTGATACCCGTGGTCCTTTCCGCGATGTTGTCCGTGGTGGTGGCACCGTCCGCGTCCTCCGACGCCGGCGTCTCGATGTACGAACTGCCGCTCCTGCCGGGCCACACGAACAGTTCGGCCCAGGCGATGAACGGCGCCGGGGACGTCGTAGGGCTTTCGCTGGACGACGACGCGAACGGCCATCTCGTGCGGTGGGGTGCCGACGGCTCCGTCACCCGCCTGCAGGCCGTCGACGGAGGGGTGGGCGGCCACGCCGTCGAGGTCGTCGAGGACGGCACCGTCGCCGGCTTCACCACCACGCCCGACGGTGTACGGCATGCCGCCCGGTGGGACGCATCAGGTGTCCTCACCCGGCTCGAGGAGCCACCGGGCTACGTCGACGGCGAGGTCCGGGACATCAACAACTCCCGCATAGCCGTCGGCCACTCCTCGACGGACGGCCATACGCGCCCCGTGCGCTGGGACGCCTACGGCCGGGCGACCGTATTGGCCTTGCCCCCACGGGCCGACGGGGGCAGGGCCACGGGGATCAACGAGTGGGGAGAGATCGCCGGCTACGTGTACGTGCCCGGAGAGAAGACCCGAGCCGTACGCTGGGACACCGCGGGCCGTGTCCACGACCTCGGCTCGCTGGGGGGCTCGTACAGCGAGCCGACCGCGATCAACGACCTCGGTACGGTCATCGGCCGGGCTACCGACGCGGCCGGCGCGTGGAAGGCCGTCCGCGCACCGCTCGGCAAGAAGGTCAAGGCCCTGCCGTCGCAGGGCGCGGGTGCGCGCGCAGTGAGCATCAACAACGCCGACGTCGTGGTCGCGACCGTCAAGGACCACGCCGTGCGGTGGGACGGGAACGACACCACTGAACTCCAAGTGCTGCGCGGCACGGCCAGAGCCTTCGTCAAGGGCGTCAACGACGCGGGAACGAGCGGCGGAACCTCCGACGAGCGCGCCGTGACGTGGGACGCGCAGGGGCGGGTCACCGCGCTCCCCCTTCCGGCCGGCGTCGACAGCAGCCAGCCGATCGCGATCAACGTGGCCGGGAGCGTTGCGGGCAACGTGGGCAGTTCGAAGAACTGGCCGGTTCGCTGGCGCGCCGTCATCTGGCGGTGACCGCCGCCGCCCCCCTGTCTCCTCTCTTGCCGACCCGCCTGCCGGGCCCGCCCTCGTGCGCGGTCGGGCAGGCGGGCGACCGCGGCGGCGCAGTTCGCAGGCCCGCCGCAGACCGACGGCGGGCGGGCCGACGGCGGGCGGGCCGACCCTATGCGAGCGGCTGCCCGGTGTGGGCGAGGATCTCCGCCGCCAGACGCTCGTCCAGAGCCGCGGGCAGGGTGTGGCCCATCCCTTCGAGCATGGTCAGGCGCGCGCCCGGGATGGCGGCGGCCGTGGCCTCGGCGTGCGGCGGGGGGAACATCGGGTCGCGCGTGCCGTGGAGGACCAGGGTGGGCGCGGTGACCGATGCGAGGTCCGCCGTGGTGAAGGACTCCCCCGCAGCCCCGGCGAGGGTGTGGTTCAGCGCGGCGGCGATGTCGTCGGCCCGCCGATGGACCAGCTCCTCCATCACGCGGTACTCCTCCTCGTCGAAGGGGAGGTCCGGGCCGTGCAGCACCCGCCACAGCGGCATCCGCGCGGTGAGGTACCCGTCCAGGCCCGTCCCCGGCTCGGGGAACGACGTGGCGAGGGCCACCAGCAGGTCGGCCGCCGGGGGCGGGAGCTGGTCGGGCAGGGGGGCGAGGCCCGCCATGGCCCGTTGGACCGCTCCGACCATGTCCGTGCCGAGCGGCTGGGAGGAGAGGCTGGTCAGGGTCAGTACACGGTGGGGGTCGGTCAGGGCGAGCCGCTGGGCGATGACCCCGCCGAGGGAGGCCCCGACCAGGTGGGCCCGCTCCACCCCGAAGCCGTCCAGGACGGCCAGGGCGTCGGAGGCCATGTCGGCCACGGTGTACGGGTGCGCGGCGAAGTCCACCCGGGAGGAGCGGCCGGTGTCGCGGTGGTCGTAGCGGATGACTCGGCGGCCGCCCTTGACCAGACGGCGTACGAGGCCGTCGTTCCACTGGACGCCCTGGGCCTGCGCACCCATCAACAGCAGCACCGTCGGATCCTCGGGCACTCCGAAGTCCTCCGCCCAGAGCTGCACTTCGCCGGCGTCGATCATCTTCTCGTTATTTTCCTGCATGGTCGTGCAGGTTAATGGCTGGTGCTGTGCCGCGCCAGCCGGTTTCCCGCGCCGGGGTCGGTTGGACGTCGACGATCGTCCCCGGGCACTCTGATCCGTATGGCAGGAGTAAAGGGACAGGTGCAGAAGCGGGGCGTGGAACGCCGGCGCGCGATGGTCGACGCCGCGATCGAGCTGTTCGCCCGGCAAGGAGTGCGCGGCACGGGTGTGGCCGCGGTCGCAGCGCAGGCCGGTGTCACCCCGTCGGCCCTGATCCACCACTTCGGCAGCAAGGACGGGCTCGTACGGGCCGTGCTGCAGGAGGCCGACCGGCGTGCCCTCGAACGGCTGTCGATCACTGCGGACGCCGAGCCCACGCTGCGGCAGGCGATCGACTGGTTCGTACGCGACGCCGAGCACACCGCCGCCACCGAACGCGCACTGGCCGCGCTCCACACGGCCCTGACCGCCGAGAACCTGGACCCCGGCTCGCCCCTGCACACCTGGTTCCGTGACCGCGGCCGTGCGCTGCGCAGCCGCCTGGCGTCACTCTTCACGCGCGCCGCGGCCGACGGCACGGCATACCCCGGGATCGACGCGGAGGCGCTGGCCGCCGAAGTGGCCGCCTTCCTGGAGGGCGCCCACCTGCTGTGGCTGCTCGACCCCGAGCGGATCGACCTGGTCGCCCTCCACCGCGGCTACTTCGACGGCCTGACCGCTCGGCTACGGCCCGCGCCGGAAATCACCTGAAGGCCCTCCGCCGGAACGGCGATGCGGGCTGGGACCGTCCGCGGCTGAACGGGGCGGGCGGCATCCCCGCCCCGCGGGCGAGGGAGAAACCCGTGCGACAGCGGCGCTCCCGGCCACCGCAGCCACACCACCCCCTGCTGCAGCACGGGGCCGACGGTCCGACGTGCCCCGGGCCGGCAGCGATCAGCTGACCTCGGCGAGGACCGGCACCAGTGGTCGCCCGTCTGCGAGCAGCCCGTTGATCGCGTGCGCGGTAGCCCCGTCGAGGAAGTACAAGCCCATGGTCTGGCCGCTGCCCCGCGTCCAGAAGCGGTGTCCGCCCTGCTCCAGGTCGCCCATCAGGTAGCTGACCACCAGCGTGTCCGCCCAGTCGTCGTGCACCTCGGCGGTCCAGCGCTGCCGCCGGCCGTCAACGGTGCACTCGATCCACGCCTCTCCGGAATCGAGGTCCACGTGGTCCTGCACGTCGGTGAAGGCGTCCGGACGGCCGGCGATCCGGCACAGCTCGCGGGCGATCGCGACGTACGCGCCGGGACCGTGGACGCACTCGGTGTCGAAGCTCCACGCCCGGTCGCAGAACCACCGCCCCCACGGTTCCCGTTCCACCTCGACGCCCATCATGGACAGCAGGAGTTCGTACGGCCTGCGCTCGAACAGGTCCCTGGGCAGCGAATACAGCAGGTCGTCGACGGTCCTGTCGGCCGCGAGCGGCAGGCCGAGCTCTGCCAGGCGGGAGATCTGTACTTCGAGTTCCATGGCGGCCGATCCTAGTGGTCGCCGACGACGGCGAGGCCCTGCGCCCGTACGTCCCGAGCCCCACGCCCCGTCCGACGGCTCGGGCGCCGGGCGGCCCTGATCCCCGGGTGCCCCCTCACCACCGCTCCCCTTCCCGTCCTGTCCCGGCGGACACGCATACGCGAAGGACGCTCGGCCGGGAGGTCCCGGCCGAGCGTCCTTCTTCGCGTGTGCGTGCTGCCCACTGGCGGCTTAGTACCAGTGGTTGGCCTGCCAGAACTTCCAGGCGGCGACGGGGCTGCCGTAGCGCTCGTTCATGT
>NZ_JBHWJJ010000101.1:0-30142 GCF_042732005.1 Streptomyces sp. NPDC059851
TGGCGGGCCCCGGCCACCCCACACCTGGGGCCCCCCCCCACCCCCCCCCGCGGGTTTTGGGGCCCGGTATTCCCAAACACCCCCACCGGGGGGCCCCCCCCGGGGGGGGGGGGCGGGCGGCGCCCACGCGCCGTACTGCCCGCCCTGTGCGCCACGCAGATCACCAGCTGGGGCGTCCTCTACTACGCCTTCCCCGTCCTCAACCCCGCCATCACCGACGCCACTGGCTGGCCCGCCAGCTTCACCACGGCCGCGTTCTCCGCCGCGCTCATCGTCTCCGCGGTCGTCGGCATCTATGTCGGCCGCGTCCTGGACCGCCGAGGTCCCCGCACGGTCATGACGGCCGGCTCCGTCCTCGGCCCGCTCAGCCTCCTCGTCGTGGCCGCCGCCCCCAACCTCGCGGTCTTCACCGCCGGATGGCTGCTGGCCGGGGCGGCGATGGCCGCCACCTTCTACCCGCCCGCATTCGCCGCCCTCACCCGCTGGTGGGCCCCTGACCACATCCGCGCCCTGACCATCGTCACCCTCGCCGGGGGACTGGCCTCCACCGTCTTCGCACCCCTGACCGCCGTCCTCGCCGCCCACTACTCCTGGCGCACCACCTACGCCGTCCTCGCCGCGATCCTCGCAGCCCTGACCATCCCCACCCACGCCCTCGCCCTGCGCGCGCCCTGGCCACCAGCCTCCGACGCCAGCACTCACCGACCGGCCGCGGGGCCGGACCCGGCCGTGCGCAGCCGGGCGTTCTGGATGCTCGCCGCGACCTTCACCCTCTCCGCGTTCGCGATGTACGCCGTCGTCATCGCCCTCGTCCCCCTCTTCCTGGAACGCGGCTACACCACCACTCAGGCCGCCTGGGCCCTCGGACTCGGCGGCGCCGGCCAAACCCTCGGCCGTACCCTCTACGCCGCCCTGGCTCGCCACTCTGGCACCGTCACCCGCACTGCGGCCCTCGTCGGGGTCGGCGGACTCACCACGGCCGCCCTCGCCCTCGTCCCCGGGCCCTACCCGCTGCTCGTCGTGCTGTCGGTGCTGGCCGGGATCGTCCGCGGGAACCTGACCCTGCTCCAGGCCACCGCCGTCACCGACCGCTGGGGTACCGCCCATTACGGCCGGCTCTCCGGACTCCTCGGCGCACCCACCCACGCCGCGGCCGCCCTTGCCCCCTTCGCCGGCACGCTCATCGCCTGCCCACTCGGCGGGTACCCGGCCCTGTTCGCCGTACTGGCCGCGCTGTCGACCGTCGCCGCTACCGCAGCACTCGCAACCCACCACAAACCCAAAGCCGGATGACCTGACAGCTCCCGCCACCGGCCACGGTCGCGTGCACCACCGCGAACACTCCCTCCGGCGCCACCGCGGCCCGCACCGCACGGCCGCGCCACCGGCCACACCGTCGGTGTTGCCGGACTCCGGCACGCTCCCAAAACGCTGAGGGCCGTTCCCCTCAGCCCAGTGGGCGACGCGGATCAGACTAAGCATGGACAGCGACAGCAGTGCCGCGTGGGAGGGCGCTGCCGCCGGGACCGGAGCCCGGCGGTGCGGCGCGGGGCGGAACTGCAGGGTCGGGCCTTGGAGGACCTCGCGAATGGCCGTGAGCCGCACACCCCTGGAACGGGACGTCGGGGCTGGTCGCGAGGAGCAGCGGTGCGGGCGGCCGTGGTTGCGGAGGTGAAGGATCAGGACGCGCGCACCGGGGTGGGTGAGGGCTCCGGAGGCGGGGAGCGCTGCGGCTCCTGGAGCGGGAAGTAGTCTCCCGGCCGCGTGGAGCGCCGCCACACGTACACCGCTGTCACCATCACGAGGATCAGCCCCGCCAAGACCAGCAATTCGATCCCCTCGACTTTCCACCGGAACGATTTCTCCGCCTCGGCCGTCACGATGAGCACCTTGCGGACGCCGGCAATCAGGCCGACGACGAGGAACGGCTCCGCGTCGAGGGTCTGGTTCCTGATGGTGAGGCGGACGGTGTGAAGCAGCTCGGCCACGATGAACAGCACAAGGCCGTTGTCCAGGGCGGAGAGAACGACCGTCTCCTCGTCATATGGCCCCTGGATCGACCTGATGACGTCGTGGATGACCCCGGCGGTCAGGAGGCCGGCGAGCAGTACGAGGAGCGCCGCGACGACGAGGTGGATGCCGTCCTCGATGAGCTGCAGGAGGCCCTGTAACCGGCCGCCCTCGATCTTCGGGGTATTGGGTCGCACAGTCAGCATGCTAGGGGTGCCCCGGCCTGCGGGCGCGGCGTGCTGGGCGAACGGGTGGACGAGCGGATTCCTCTCTGTGGTGGCGGCCCGGGCGCGGCGAGGCGCGACATCATCGAGGCCCACCCGGCGGCAGGACAAGGGTTACGAGGCAGCCCGACGCGCGGACACGAACGCCAGCTACCTGCGGTTCGTTCTGGTCGCCGACCCGGCCCTGCCCACCGAGATGGCCTGGCTCGCCCCCCTACCAGAGGATCTGCGCCGCCGCATCGCCAGGGGCATCCGCTGGCAGGCGGACACCGTGACGGCGCCCCTGGTGGCGGACGAGCAGGTCGACGTGTCCGACGTGGCTCAAGTCGTCGGCACCCGTCAGGAGGACGGCGACTGGGACATCGGCGTCTTCCTCACCAACCTGCCGAGCCGGGCGGAGCGCAACCCGCTCCGCACCGAGGGCGACCCTGAGCACAGAGTCGCCCTGATCTCACTGCACGGCCTCGGCTCCCGGCGTCTGCGGTGCCGGAGCGATGCGGCAGGCGGCGGTCGGCGTCGTCAGGCAATAGGCCGCGCAGGACGAAGAGCCGGATTCCGCAGTCGTCGGCCGTCCGGCCCCGGGGAGTAGTCGAAGCGCGAACCCTACGCGGTGCCAGGGGCTGCCCGGCCACGTCCGCCTGGCAGTTGCCGCCGTGGCGCCTTCTATCCTGGCGGCGACGCTGTCCAGCGCCGCCTCATGATGAGAGAAATCCCAGTTCAGATGGGCTACTCCGCCGAATTTGCCGTGTCCGGCTCCGGCTGGTCCGCGCCGCCCGCGCCGCCCGAGGCGACCGCCGGACCGAGGGTCAGTGCCAGCTCGCCGTCCTTGACATCGGCGATGACGGTGTCGTCCGGATTGAGTGAGCCGCTGAGCAGCATGTTCGAAAGGCGGTTGTCGAGCTCCGTCTGGATGGTGCGGCGCAGCGGCCGGGCTCCGAATTCGGGCTGGTAGCCACGGTTGGCCAGCCACTCCTTGGCTGTCTCGGTGACCTCGAGGTTGATCTGCTGGGCGTGGAGCCTGCGCCGGCTGCGTTCCAGCAACAGGTCGACGATGCGCACCAGGTCCGCCCGGGTGAGGGCGTGGAAGACGATGATCTCGTCGATGCGGTTGAGGAACTCGGGCCGGAAGTGCGCCTGCAGTTCGGCCATCAGGTCATCCCTGATGTCCTCGACCGCCCCCTGGTGGTCCAGGATGCGCTTGGAGGCGATGTTGCTGGTCATGATGACCACGGCGTGCCGGAAGTCGATCGTGCGTCCCTGGGCGTCGGTGAGCCGTCCATCGTCCAGGACCTGCAGCAGCAGGTTGAAGACGTCCGGGTGGGCCTTTTCGACCTCGTCGAACAGCACGACGCTGTACGGCTTTCGGCGCACCGCCTCGGTGAGTTGCCCGGCCTCCTCGTAGCCGACGTATCCGGGAGGGGAGCCGACGAGCCGGGAGACGGTGTGCTTCTCCTGGAACTCGCTCATGTCGAAGCGGACCATCCGGTCGGAGTCTCCGAAGAGCAGTTCCGCAAGTGCCTTGGCCAGTTCTGTCTTGCCGACTCCCGTGGGTCCGAGGAAGAGGAAACTGCCGGTGGGCCGGTCGGGGTCGCCCATGCCCGCCCGGCCCCGGCGCACGGCCTGGGACACGGCGGTGACTGCCTCGTCTTGGCCGACCACCCGCTCGTGCAGGGCCTCTTCGAGCTTCGTGAGCCGCTCGCGCTCGGTCTCGGTGAGCTGGGAGACGGGAATGCCGGTGCGCGCGGAGAGCACATCGGCGATGTCCTCGGCAGTCACACTCCCGGCCTCTTCCCGCTCTCCGCCGGTGCCGGCGAGTTCCTGCTCCACCTGCCGGATCTGCTCCTTGAGCTGTGCGGCGCGTTCGTAGTCCTCGGTGCTGACGGCCTCGTCCTTCTCCCTGCGCAGCTTGGTGAGGCGGTCCTCGAGGCTCGCGGTCCCGGTCGGGGCACCGAGGCCGCGCAGTGCCACGCGTGCTCCTGCCTGGTCCATGAGGTCGATCGCCTTGTCGGGCAGGAACCGGTCGGTGATGTAGCGGTCGGACAGGGCGGCCGCGGCGTCCAGGGCCTCGTCCGTGTAACGGACCTGGTGGTGGGCCTCGTAGGAGTCGCGAAGCCCGCTCAGGATCTCGACCGTCTCCTCGACGGTGGGTTCGCGCACCATGACCGGCTGGAAGCGCCGTTCGAGAGCGGCGTCCTTCTCGATGTACTTGCGGTACTCGTCGATGGTGGTGGCGCCGACGACACTGAGGTCGCCCCGGGCGAGTGCGGGCTTGAGAATGTTGCCGGCGTCCATGGCACCCTCGCCGCCTCCGCCCGCGCCCACGACCGTGTGCAGTTCGTCGATGAACACGATGATGCCGCTCTCGGCCTCCGTGACCTCGTCGATCACCTTCTTCAGCCGCTCTTCGAACTCACCCCGGTACTTGGACCCAGCGACCAGGCCGGCCAGGTCAAGACTCACGACGCGGCGGTCCCGCAGGGACTTCGGGACCTCTTCGGCGACGATCCGCTGCGCCAGTCCTTCGACGATCGCGGTCTTGCCGACACCTGGATCCCCGATGAGGACCGGATTGTTCTTGGTGCGCCGGGAAAGGACCTCCACAGTCTGCTCGATCTCCTCCGCCCGGCCGATCACCGGGTCGAGACGCCCGCTCCGAGCCTCCTCGGTGAGGTCTCGGCCGTACTCGTCCAAGGTCGGGGTGTCGCTGTGCTCGCCCGACGCCGCCTTCCGGCCGGCTCCGCCGCCCCTCAGGGCGCCCGGGGAAATCCCCTCGGATCCCAGCGTCCGTGCGAGACCGATGCGGGGATCCTCCAGCAACGCGGCGAGGATGTGCTCCGGACCGATGTACGAGGCACCGGTCGCCTGGGAGTGGGCGTGGGCGGCAAGCAGAGCGCGCTTCACCGCTGGCGTGAGCCCGGGGTCGCCGGTTCCGGTGCCGGTGGGAAGGTTCTCCTGCAGGTCCGCAGCCAGCTGGTCCGGATCCGCGCCTGCCTGCTCCAGTAGCTGCCGGGAGGCCGGCACCTGCGTGGCGGCCCACAGCAGGTGCACGGTGTCGAGATCGGACCCGTCCTCGGCCGCCCGGCCGCCGGCCGCCGCCAGCAGCTCGTGCGATGAATCACTGAGCAGTCGCCCGATGGGCACGCGCTGCACGGCTGGCGGCGAGGCTGCCGGACTCATGCCGAAGAAGCGGTTGAAGAGATCGGAGAACGGGTCTCCGGACCCGAAGGGCGAAGTTGTCACAAGGACCATCCCGTCCGGCGGGCGGCACAGCGGCTGTGCGCAGCCTGCCGTAGTCGAATTGCCGGTACACGGCCATTCTTCGCCGGGTCGTTCCGTCGTGCGAACGCAGCAGGTGAGTGACGGGCGTCCTGGGCAGAGCCGCAGATGCCACAAGCGATCGGGCACGAGGAAGCGTGGCAGGCGGTGACGCTCAGCGCTAGGCGATCAAGACGATCGACAGCATCGGTGTCGAGGCCGCCGTGGCTCGCATCCGCGCCCGGGGGAGCCCGCGCCGGATTCCTCCCCGGAGTCACGAGGTCGTCCCACTGATCCTGCCGTCCTCGTGGGCGGATGCGCTGCCGGCCCGTGACTCGGCCGAATCACGGGCCGGCAGCAACCACGACCGCTGCGGGGCGCGCTCGTACGGGGGCAAGGAGTCACCGAACCCGGCGGTCTTCCAGAGGGGCAGCCCTCAGTTGCTCGTCGCATCGCGCTCGGTTCCTGGCTCGCTGGCCGGGACATCCGGCTGCTGCGCCCGGCCCGCAGAAGCGAGCCGGAGCAGCTCGGAGCGTCCCTGTTCAAGCCGTTGCCGCAGGTCATCGAGTCGGTCAACGAGACCTTCAAGGGCCAACTCGATCTCGAACAGTACTGAGGCCGCACACCCGGCGGTGTCGTCGTCCGCGTCATGCAACGCATCCTCGCAATGATCGCCGCGATCTGCGTCGTCATCACCTTCACTCCCACCAGCTGAACCGTGGCGTTCGGACACCACTCCGCAAGCCCTTCCAGCTGTCATGAAGTTTGCACAAGACGAGCAGCAAGGCGGTCCAGGCCGTGGCGGCCCGGACTGGCTGCGTAGGTAGAAACTACTCACCTACACAGCCACCGGACCGCCACCCGGCCCGCGGTGAGGCCCGGTGCTGCCGGGACTGGTGAACATTCCGGTCTGGCCCGGGTGCCCAGAGGTCTCTCAAAAGGGTGTCGAAATGCTGTCCGTTTCCCGTGGGCAGAGCCACCAGCCGGCTATCCGAGCGGGGCGGGGGCCCAACAGACCGGCCAGCGAGTCGGCGCCGTCAGGAGGCGGGCCCTGCCCCGAGACGGCGCCGGGCCGACGGTGCGCTCTCCGCTCGTGGGGCAGGCAGCCGGGGAACATCGGCAGCCCGTGCGGCAGGGGTAGACCATAGGCGGTCCGCACCGCCTGATCTTCGAGCGGATCGACACGCTGCTCGCACCCGGCGGCACGCTCGGCGGGCTCCAGGTCGGTGGTGCGGAGGAAGTCGGCGACCTTGCCGGGCATGTCGAGGGTGACCGGCAGCTCCGGGGCGGGGGCGTCCTCCGTGGTGGTGGTGTGGTCGGACAGGAGGTCGGCGATGACGGTGCGGATGGCACGCGGCTGACGCCGTGGTCGCGGGCGAGGGCGGCGATGGAGCAGCCCTCCAGGTGCCCGGTGCGCGCGTCGGCGGTCTTGTCGGCCGGGACAGCGGGCGGCGGCCGCCCTTGCTGCCCTCGACCTCGGCGGCCCGCAGCCCGTCGTAGGTCAGATCGCGCTGGAGGTCGCGCTGGAGGTCGGCTGCGGCGGCGAGGGCCTGCACCATGAACTTCACGGTGGACAGCAGCTCGCCGGTGCGCGGGTGACGGGCGGTGAGGTCCATCGCGGAGAACGCGCCGTCGTGGATGCGCAGTGCGACCTGGTCGCGGTGGAGGACATCGAGCACGTCGAGGATGTGCCCGGTGCCGCGCACGAGGCGGAACATTTCGGAGATGTGCACAGTGTCGCCCGGCCGGGCGTAGTCGAGGAACGCGCGGAACTTCGGGCGCTGGAGGGGGTGGAGACGGCTGGAGGTGCCGCCATCCTCCTCGAAGACGACCGGGCCCTTGAGGGTCGAGACCCGCTTGTAGACCAGGTTCGCCACCGAGGGGCCCCTTCCGTACGAAGGATTGGACCCTAGCTGTCGTCAAACCCTGTCAGCAATCATCATCGGATCTGATTGGATTCGGGCCGCCGCGAACCCCGGGATTGCACGGGTTCATTGGACGCGTCGGTCGCCTGTCGTCAAACGAATGGCACCCTCAAGTGATCAACGCACCACCCTCGGATGATCACGTGATCGTGGAGGCACAGGTGCGTGACTACGGGTTTTCGCCGGCTCGGCAGGATGAGATCTGGAGACGCTGGCGCGAGGGGCAGTCGTTCAGCTTGATCGGACGGGCGCTCGGGGCGCCGATGCAGAGTGCCCGTCGGTTCCTGCACCAGAGCGGCGGCGTCCGCCTCGCCGCGCAGACGCGGTCAGAGCGGCATCTGAGCGGCAGAGAGCGCGAGGAGATATCCCGTGGCCTCGCCGCCGGGGAATCGGCCCGGCAGCTGGCCAAGCGGCTGGGCCGATCTCCTTCGACCATCTCGCGCGAGATCGCCCGCAACGGCGGCCGGAATCGCTACCGAGCCGCGTCGGCCGATGCGGCCGCCTACGAGCGCGGGCGCCGCCCCCAAGCAGGCCAAACTCGCCCAGCGACCTGCTCTACGAGGTCTGGTGGAAGCCAAGCTGGCTCTGTGCTGGTCACCCGAGCAGATCGCAGGATGGCTGCGTCGGCCCGGGCGACTCCGCCAAGCCCCGGACTCCGCCGACCCCGCTCGTGTCGCCAGTGCGGCTCGGCCGCTTCGACGAAGATGCAATTCATCCAGTTTGGACCGTTGCGGTACGCAGGGAGGCCGACCTCGTACAGCCAGCCGTCGCGCACCTGGCGCTTGGACCCGAGGTGTTCGACGACGGCCTGGTCCCCGGGCAGCAGCACCGGGATGGGGACCGGGCACCGGCTCGGGGGCGGAGGAAGACTTCATGTCTCCACCGTAGGCGCCGACTGTACTTTGCTTGATAGCCGGCCGCAGGGGGCGGGGGCGTGCAGGTGGTGGCGCAACCGTGGCGGAGAATCTGGCCACTTCGTTGGTCGAAGGGTGGCTGCCACCGGGAGCGGCCGTCGGGGGCCTTCTCGCCTTGCTGCTCGTTTCAGGGGCAGCCTGACCGGAACGACTGTGTCGCGGTCGCTGTCTCGAGGTAGGGACGACGACCGCGACACGGTGGTGGTTCAGCCGGCGTCGAGCTGGCTGGGGTCGAAGGTTTCGTCGTCCAGTAGGCCGGCGGCGGCGCCGTCGAGCATCGTCTGCATGTTGGTGGAGCGGGGCAGCATGATCCTCTCGTAGGCGCGGATGGCCGAAGCGATCGTGTCGTGGCCCGCGACGGCGAGGGCGAGTTCGCTGGCGTCGAGCATCGCGAGATTGACTCCGACGCCGAGCGGGGGCATGAGGTGGGCGGCGTCGCCGAGCAGGGTGACGGTGGGGTCGGACTCCCAGGTATGGGGGACAGGCAGGGCGTAGAGGGGGCGGTCGATGTAGGGGTCCTCGTTGTCGGTGATCAGTTGGCGCAGGCTGGGGGCCCAGCCGCGGAAGCGGTCCAGGAGCAGGGTGCGGATGCCGTCGGTGTCCTGGCTGTTCAGGCCGACCTGGGCCAGCCAGTCGGCGGGGACGGACTGGATGACGTAGACGCGGATGTGGCCGCCGCTGTTGCGCTGGGCGAACAGGCAGCGCTCGCCGTCGGCTGCCATGGCGCTGCCGTGGCCGACGAGTTCGGCGATCTCGGGGTGCTGGTTGTCGACGTCGTGGAACCAGGCTTCGAGGTAGTTGATGCCGATGTACTTGGGGGTGGCCGGGGAGAGGACGGGGCGGACCTTGGACCAGGCGCCGTCGGCGCCGATGACGAGGTCGGCCTCGATGACGGTGCCGTCGGCGAAGTGGAGCCGGCGGGGGCCGTCGGCGGGTCCTCCGACGCTCTGCAGGGCGTGGCCCCAGCGGACGGTGCCCGGTTCTAGCGAGTTCAGCAGTAGGTCGCGCAGCTGGCCGCGGTCGATCTCGGGGGAGGAGAACTGGTCCTCGGTGGGGCGCTGGTGGAAGCGGATCGTGGCGTCGGCCGTGTGGAACTGCCGCATCTCCTGGCCTTCGGGGCGGGCGAGGCGGGTGAACTCCTCCATCAGCCCGGCTTCCTTCAGGGCGATCTGGCCGTTGCCCTCGTGCAGGTCGAGGGTGCCGCCCTGGTTGCGGTCGTCGGGGCCGGAAGCGAAGTCGTAGACGACCGCCTGGATGCCGTGCCGCTGGAGGATGCGCGCGCAGGTCAGACCGCCGGGGCCGGCGCCGATGATGGCGATGCGGGGCGTGGGCGTGGTGGACATGGTGGTGCTCCGATCTTGTGGTCCGGCAGGGGCCGGGGCGCTTGTTGGCAGGGGGTAGGGAGCAGGCGCTCGTGGCAGTGGTCTCGTCCGGGTCGGCGGCGGGCGCAGGCCCGGCGGCCTTGAGCGGCACTTCGATGACGGAGAGCGAGGCGAGGGCGGCGAGGGCGCAGGTGAGGGCGGCGGTGAGGAAGATGTGGCTGGTGCCGGTGGCCACGGCCTGGAAGCAGGCGTCGCCGCTGCCGGGGGCCCCGGAGGGCGCGGGTGAACATGGAGCCGAAGACGGCGAGGCCGAGGGATCCGCCCAGGGTGGGCAAGAGGTTGATGGAGCTGCCGGCGGTGCCCATGTCGCGCAGTGAGACGCTGTTCTGGGCGATGGTGCCCGTCATCTGCATGGCGAAGCCGAGACCTATGCCGACGAGCACCATGTAGAGGCTGGTGGTGAGGCGTGAGGTGCCGGGGTTCATGGTCGCCAGCAGGGCCAGGCCGGCGGTGAGGCAGTTTGCGCCGAGCACGGGGAAGACCTTGTAGCGGCCGGTGGCCGAGGTGCCCTGCACGGTCTGTTGGAACGGCGGCAGGTCAGGCCCGCCCCGAACGTGACCATGCCGGCGGCGAGGATGACGGCCATCGCGAGCGGGAAGTTGCGGTGGCCTGTGAACACGGTCATGGGCGGCAGCGGTTCCGTGGCCCGCTTCTCCACGACGACGAACAGCACGAGAGCGGCGATGGCCGCGGCGCCGAGGGCGAGAATCTGCCAAGAGCCCAGGCGTAGGTGGTGCCCGCCCAACTCACGGCCAGCACCAGCGCGCTGATGGCGATCGTGAACAGGGCGAGCCCGGCCAGCCGAACACCACCTTGAGGCGTGGCGTGGGTACGTGCAGCATCAGCGCGAGCCACACCAGGGTGACCAGGCCGATCGGCAGTTTGATGTAGAAGGCCCAGCGCCAGTCCAGGCGGCCGGTGACGAACCCGCCGAACAGTGCCGCCGACGGTCCCGATCGCCATGACGGCCGCGCTCATCGCCTGGTACCTGCCGCGCTCGCGCGGCGGGACGAGGGCGCCGATCAGGGCGAAGGCGCCCGCGCCGATGCCGCCGGCGCCGATGGCCTGCACGACCCGGAAGGCGATGAGCTGGGTCATCGACTGCGAGGCGCCGCAGAGGGCGGAGCCGGCGACGAAGACGGCGATCGAGGCGAGGTGGTGGATTTGCGGCCGGCGGGGTCGCCGAGTTTTCCCCTGACCGCGGTGGTCACGGCGGTGACCAGGGTGTAGGCAGTGACGTCTCCTGGCCGCCCAGTTCGCGCACGACCATCGGCATGGCGGTGCTGACCACCATGTTGTCGAGCATGGACAGGAGCATCGTGAGCATGACGCCGAGCATCACCCAGCGCACGTTCTTCGGCGGCGCCGGCGGCCCGGCTGTAGGCGTCGGGGCGGTTGCGGACATGGCTGATCACTGCTTTCCGACAGGGAAGGGGGAAGGGTGGGCGGCCTCCGGCGGCCGCGAACCCAGAAAAGCACACCGAACCAATAAGTGCAACGAATCAACCTTTTGAATCGGACCACAAGTGGCGTAGATTGCCTATATGCACGCTGAGAGTGAGACCGCCCCCGCGCCGGTGGGGCGCCGCGAGCGCAAGAAGGCGGCCACCCGCCAGTCGATCGCCGACGCCGCCCTGCGCCTGTTCCTGGAACGCGGCTACGACGACGTCAGCATCCGCGAGATCGCGGACGCCGCCGACGTGTCCACCACCACGCTCTTCAAGCACTTCACCGGCAAGGAAGCCCTCGTCTTCGACCGACAGGACGAGATGAAGACCCGCCTCCTCGACGCCGTACGCGAACGCCCCGATGGCCAGTCCGTCCCGGTCGCCCTTCGCGAGCACGCCCTGCAGTACCGCCTGCACGGCCCTCACGACGAGCCCGGTGTCGCGGCGTTCGTCGCGCTGGTCAACAACACCCCCGCCCTGCTCCAATACCAGCAGGCCGCCTGGATGGACTACACGGCCGACCTGGCGGTGGTCATCGCCGAGGAAAGCGGCCTCACCACAGACGACCCCGCCTGCACCGCCCTGGCCCACTTCGCCCTCGAAGCACCCCACGCCGTCCGCGGACACACCGACAGCGCCGAAGCCATCCGCCACGCCTTCGACCTGCTCGACAGGGGCTGGCAGAGCATCGCCCCGAAGGTGTAACGCCGCCCATAGGTGTGGTGCCGCGCTCCGTGAACTCCCGGCTGAGAAGTCATCTCATTTGGCGAGTCTGCGGTAGCAGATGGGGGTGCAGGCGATGCTGGTGAAGGCGAGGAAGTGTTCGGCTTTACGTTCGTAGCGTCGGGTGGAGTCGGCGACAGCCGGCGAGCCAGGCCATGGTGCGTTCGATGGTCCAGCGATGGCGGCCCAGCCGCTGCGAGGACTCGATGCCTCTGCGGGCGATGCGGTGTGTGATGCCGTGTTCGCGTAACCATTTCCGCAGGTGGGCGTAGTCGTAGCCCTTGTCCGCGTGGAGCTTGGCGGGCTTGCGCCGTTGGCGCCCGCGGCGGGAGCGGATGGGCGGTATCCCGCGGACGAGGGGTTCGTGGGCCTTGCTGTGTGGGGCCTTGCTGCCCGCGAAAAATGCGATGGTGCTGCCGTGCCCGCCGTCGGCACGAACCCGGCCTCCGGCAGTATGCGACGCGGTCCCGGGCCGGTGGCTTCACGGACCACGTCCGGCCCGGCCGGTGGCACGAACAACCAGGGCCCTGCGCGCCTGGACGGCCTTCAATCGACGTCATCCGCGGTTGAATTTGTACCGACGAGGAGCCCTCGTTGGTTGGGACGGCTGGACGGCCATCCCCGATCCGGGCGTTGAGCATCACGAAGTCGTGGATGATCCCCTGGCAGCGGACGGCCGTGACGGGTACTCCGGCGGCGCGGAGCTTGTTGGCGTAGGCCTCGCCCTCGTTGCGAAGGACGTCCGCCTCGGCGGTGATACCAGGGCCGGGGGCAGGCCAGCCGGCTGCTCGGTGCCGGCGCGCAGTGGGGAGGCGGTGACCTGTGCCCGCTCGGTCTCGTCGGTCGTGTACTGGTCCCAGAACCACTCACGTCCTACACCGCACGCACCCTCGAGTACGAGAGGTGCCTGTGGCACCTAGTGCCGGTGGCGTTCGTGTTCGTGGACACCACCGAGGCGAAGGTCGCCAACACGGTCGCCGTGCTGGAGGAGGCCGGCCGCCGCTACTGGGCGCCGCACTGGTACGACACCTACCACCGGGGGATCACCGCCCTCGACTACGGCCAGGCGGTGCCCGTCCTCGTCACCACCCTGGAGCAGCTCCAGGAGCACGGCGCCGACGCGGCGGTGTGGCGGCGGCTGGGACGGACGGGCGAGCAGACGCTGACGGCCGCGCTCGACAACCCCGACGGCACGCCCTCTACCGCGCCCAGGCCGCCCGCGCCAACGCCCAGGCGGAACGACGCCGTGCCGCCGAGAGGGAGGCGCAGCGGCCCGTGTGCCAGGGGTGCGGGCAGAAGTTCACCGACGAGCGCTGGGCGGAGACCCCCGCGCGCGGCGGCGCTTGGACGGCTGGGGACCTGACGGTGTGCGGGACCTGCCACGCAGAAGAGATCGCCTGCGCGGAAGCCGCCCGTCTCCGGGCCGCCGTGCTGCCGTCCTCGGAGGAGGACCAGGAGCCGGGCAGGCACGGCCGCGGCTTCTTCCGCCGTCGCCGCTGACTGCGGCGCACGCTGAGCAAGCCCAAGGGGCGCCTGGGCAAGCCGCCCCGAACACCGGCTTGCCCGCCCCGGCCGGGGGTCGCCGGCAGTGCGGTGTTGGTCACGGGTCGCCCGAGGCGTTCCGGCGAGGCCGCGGCTGACCGATGACGGGGTGACCGATGACCGGTCACCGCCTCGGCGGGAGTTGCAAGAGCCGGTCACGGCGCTGACGTGCCGTTTGACCGATCGCGGAAGATGGATCGGTCACGCCCCGCCCGCCGATCGGTCACGGGTTCCGCTGGGCAAGCCCTCGACACGGAGGGCTTGCCCAGCGTCCGGGCCGCAGGGCGGGACGGGTCCCGAAGTCGTGGGGGCACCGTGTCCGGGACGCGGCGTGTCGGCGTACGCCTGAACATGCTCAACCCCGTACAGGTGAACGTGCTCAGTTGATGATGCGCTGACCACGGGTTCTCGCCAGTCCGCAATGGACGGTCGACGGCGTTAGGCGGCCGGGCACTCTCGTGCCACCTTGATGACGACCTTGCCCGAGGCGTGACCGTTCTCGACGGCGGCGAGGGCGGCCGGGGCTTCGGAGAGCGGATGGACCGCGGTGATTACGGGTGCGAGGACTCCGTCGAGGGCCAGCCGGGCCGACCGCTCCAGGTTCTCGCGGTCGACGCGACGCTCGACGAGACGCCCACCGAGATCGGGCACAAACGTATCACCCACCGCAATGACGTTGCGGGGATCCCGGGCCAGCGGAGCGACCGTCCGCAGCGAGGTGCCTCCGACCAGGTCGACGATCCCGTCGAAGCCGCCCGGAACCAGCTCGCGTGCCGCGGCGGCGACGTCCTCGGCGGTGTAGTCGATGAACCGCGCACCGATGCCCTCGGCGTGCTCGCGTTTGGCAGTGCTCCCGGTGCCGATCACGCGCAGCTCGCGCCCGATGGCCAGCTGGGCGACGGCGAGGCCGACCCCGCCCCCGACCCCGTTGACCAGGATCGTGGCACCGGCCGGGAGTCCGAGCTGGTCGAGCACGTCCACCGCGGTCGTCCCGGCCACTGGCAGCGTTGCCGCCACGGTTGCGGACAGACCCGCCGGGATGCGCGCGGTGTTCGGCGCGGACAGCACCGTCGTCTCGGCGTAGGTGCCGCCACCGGTCAGTGCGAAGCCGAAGACCGCGTCGCCCACCTCGAGCCCGTTGACGTCCTCGCCCCGGGCAAGAACGGTTCCGGCCGCCTCCATGCCGAGCACGCGGGGAAACGGCCGCCCGCCGTCGAGCCCGTCGACCAGACCTGAGCGCAGAAGGTGGTCGAGGGGATTCACGCCGGCGGCGTCGACCCGGATCAGCACCTCGTCGCGACCGGGTACGGGATCGGGACGATCGAAGAGCTCCTGCACCTCGGGCCCGCCATACCTGTCGAAACCCCATGCCTGCCCCATCTTCCGCCGCCTCTCGTATGACCAACCCGGTGATTCCGGGCGCTGTCGCCATCCTCACCTCTGACATTGATGTCAGGGGCAACCGACTGAGATGCAGATCACAGCATCAAGTCGACTGCGCCGCCGGTTCCGGGGCCGTGGACAGCTCCGCCCGATGCTGGCTGTTGGCCCTGATCAGCACGTCGAGTGCATCCCGGGTCTCGATCAGGTGCGCGATGTCGGCGTCGATCCGGTCGCGCTCGCGCATCATCGCCGTGAACGTCTCCTCGGCGACGCCCAGGTCACCCGGGATGTCCACACACGGCAGCACAGTCGCGATCACCCGGCTGGACATACCCGCGTCGAACAGCTGTCGGATGAGCGACACGCGCTGGACTGCAGCATCGGAATAGTGACGCTGCCCCGCGTCGGAGCGTGAGCTGGTCAGCAGTCCCTGCTCTTCGTAGTACCGCAGTGAGCGCGGACTCACGCCCGTGCGCTTGGCCAGCTCGCCTATCCGCATCCTTGAGAGCCTACGCCCGCGGCCTCCGGGCTCAAACCGCCGATGAGTCATGGACGCTCGCGGACACCCCCACCGCCGCAAGGTTGCCGTCCCGGCCGCGGGCCCGGACCGGCCCAGGGATCGACCTCGTGGTGGTTCGCCATCTCGCCGAAGTCCGCCACCGCCGTCGACCCCGACAGGGCCTCGGTCGTGAGCCACTTGGCGCGGTCTGCCCAAGACGATCCGGTCGACGCGATGATGCGCTCACCTTCGGACACGAACAGGGATACGGGCCAGGTCAGCTCGTAGTTGCTCAGATCCAGACTCACCGCGTCATAATCACTCATTTGCCTACCCGCCGGGACGGCATCGGTGAACACGCCCTGCCCCGCCTTCAAACGGCCGTAAAAAAGACGATCCGTGCACGCGTGTGAGCGCGGCGCTGGCGGTGTCAGAGGCCGCTGTCACCATCCGGGCATGGCCCAGATCAGCCCCAGGCTCGCCCGCACGTTCTTCGCGGAGATCTCCGCTGATCCGCCGTCCCACTCGATCTGGACGACCTCGTGAGCATGGCGTGGTTGCGCCAGCACGGCCACGTCGTCCTCGGTGACATCGCGGTCCGCTGCTACAAGTACAGGTCGAAGTGGACCTACGACGAACGCGACATCCGCCGTGCTGCCCAGGTGTTCGCCGACTTTCGCCTGTACCCCGACGACGTCGTCGAGGTCCAGTTGCCGCCCTACCGCGAAAACGGAGACCGCGACCCGGAGGAATGGGATCGGGCCAATTGGCGGGGCGGATCGCTTCCTGGATGTACTGGCACGCCCGGCAGAAGCACCGGCTGGAGCGCCCATCGGAAGAGTGGGACGACAGCTGGCAGCGCCTCGGCGCCGGCGGGATGCCGGGCGAACTGACCTGGAGAGAGTTCATCGCAGGGTCGAGCGGGGAGCGGCGGAGCATCGGGAACACGAGGCCGCTGGAGCTGATGACCCGCTCGGACAGCGGCCTCTTCCTGCCGAGGTCCTACGCCGACCTGCTCGACCGCTGGGAGCAGGTGACAGAGGATCTCGTCGGCCGGGCCCGGATCTGCAGCCGCTGCCGCGCCCAGGGCCCCCGGTGGGGCGCCTCGCGCACACCGAGCCCGCTCGGCTACGTCACCCTGTGCCCGCCATGCTCGGGCGCCACCTTCCAGCGGTACACCGGTCACCTCCACGGCGTGCTATACGCGTCGGCCCGCACGCGCAACACCCGTGCCGACGGCTACCTCTGCCGCATGTGCGCGAAAACGCGCGCGTCGGTCTGGGACCACTGCCACGCACGGCTACGTGCGCGGCCCGCTGTGCGCCAGCTGCAACACCTTCGAAGGGAAGAGCGCGGGGCACTCCCTTCTGCACGACAAGGAGGGCTCCGCGCTGCACCTGCTGGAGTGCCGCGGCTGCGTGGAGCAGCGCACCCTGCCCGGCCGCTACCACGCCGCCCTCGCCCGCATGCACCTGGAGGCGACCGAGCGCCACGTCATCCGTTCCCGCCGCTGCAGGCGTGAGCCGTGGGTCGAGGATGTCGAACTCGACCGGGGGCGTACCGTTTCGGCCTGTCCTGCTGGTGGCACGAGGCGCAGTGGTCGAAGACCGTCACGGTGGTGGAGGCCGCGATGCTGGTGCGCGAGTTCGTCGACCAGGTGCTCGCGGCCGCGCAGGCGGGCGCCGTGGTGCCGGCCCCGCGCGCGGCATCGGACACGCCGTCCCCTGCGTGACGAGGGATGCGGAGCGAGCCCGGACCATCGGTCCTGGGACTGAGCGCTTGGGTTGGCGAGTCTCGCCAGATGAAGCGCTCAGTCGCGTCAGGTCGTGTCGGCGACTTGCTGTTCGTAGGCCGCCGCCAGCTGTGTCGGCACCATGGCGTGCCGACACTGGTACACCGCGCCTTCTTGCCGAAGAACTCCGCGACGATGGGACTCGTCCAGGAAGGCCATCACGCGCCAGGGCAGCTTGCCGGTGCCGCAAAGCCACAGGCGTGCAGTGAGGAACCAGCCCCAGGCGCTGAGGGCGATCGCGAGAAATCCAACCAGGGGCCAGATGAGCGATGAGACCCAGCCACTCTGGGCACTTCCCAGTGCTGACAAAGCCAGAAATAGATAAACGGTGGCAAGGCTGCCGAAGAGGAACACGATGAGGCGCTCGCCCGCCGCTCCTACCGGCAGAACGACGACGAGGTCAGCCGGTGGCTTCAGAGGAGTATCCGGCCATCGGGGCCCAGGTGAGCGGGGAGAGAGCCGAGCTGGTCTGGGCTGATCAGTGCGGTCTGCGGTCGGACGCCGCCCCGTCGGGACGCTGGTGGGCCCTGTGGGGCAGACCCCGCTGGTGCGGTGAACGGCCGCCGGTTCAGGGTCAACGTCATGTCAGCCGTCGCCTCCCGCGGGGCGCTGTGGTTCACCGCGATGGGGTGTGCGCGCCAGGCGACTCCACGCGCGCGGCGAGCATCCGCACGGTCAGCCCGGCCTTCTCACGGAGCCGGGTCAGCTCGGCGGCGAACTCCTCCCGGGCCGCCGGACCACCCGGTGGCCCAGGCTCGGCACCCGGCTCCGGTGCGGACGAGGGGTAGGGGGAACGGTCCATCGAACCTCCACGCAACGGTGTCGGTGGGACTGCGATGCGGGCAGCATCCTGCCCACGCCGACGGCACCCCGGGCCGGGTACGCCGCGAACCGGTCTCTTTTCCGTACGGCGTCCTGGAACCGAATGACTACGGACCCTGCCGCGGCGCCGGGGTCCCACGCGGCGATCGCCGCGTGGGTGCCCTCGGTCAGCCCCAGTCAAGAGTCGACGTCCGACGCCCATGATGCCGCTGGCCTCGGCAGCGGACCAACAGCGCCCTTCTCGGTCCGGGCCCGTCCGCGGCGGGAGCGGGTCCCGCTACCACCGGGTGCCGATCGTGAAACCGATGCCGGGCATGTCACTCTCCAAGGAGTCGAGTCCTCGGACGCAGTCGTTGATCACCCGCTCGATCCGGCGTTTCTCAGCAATCGTCAGGGCCTCGCGCCAGTTGGCCCGGGCCTGGTCGCGGTCGCCGAAGTGAAGGTGGGTGCGGGCCAGGGCCTCCAGGGTGTCGGCCATCCGGGAGTCGTTGTCGAGCTGTCGGGACAGCACGAGGGACTCTTCAAGGCAGGAGAAGGCCTCGTCGCGGCGGTCGAGAGCGCGCAGCGAGTCGCCGAGGTTGACGAGGGCGATGGACTCGTAGAAGGACTGGCCCTCGCGGCGGAAGCCCTCCAGGCACTGGCGGAAGACTGGTTCGGCGCCCGCCGCGTCACCTGAGCCCAGGAGCAGGGAGCCGAGGACGTGAAGGTCGGCCGGCGGAGGGCCGCTTTCCGAGCGCAGTGCGATCGAGCGCCGTACTGCTGTCAGACCCTCTCGCACCCGGCCGGCCTGGGCACAGGCCGCGCCGTAGTTCGACAGGGATCTGGCCTGTTGTTCGGTGTCACCGATCTGCTCGTACAGGGCGGCGGCCGCTGCGAGATGGGTGAGGCTGACCTCATTGCGGTAGGCGGATCCGTGAGCCACGCCGAGAAAGTTCTCCATCTTGGCCTGGCCCCGGAGGTCACCGACGCGCTCGGCGGCGGCGAGGGCGTCGTTGGCCGGCTGTTCCCACTCCTGGGTGGCCCACCAGTTGGCGACGGTCCAGCCGAAGAGGGTGTCGACGAGACCCCAGCTCAGCTCGGGCCGGATACTGACCGACGCGGTGCGCACGGCGTGGTGGATGGCGGGCATCTCGGCGGTGATCCAGGCCAGTGCCTGGTCCCCGTTGGTGAACTCGGGCAGCGGAGCACCGGGATCCGTTGCGGCGTCGACGCTCGCTCTGGCGCGGGTGGCCACGTCGGCCTGCCGAGTCGCCGCCCTGTACCACGTCACCATCCGCAGCAGGCCGGCCTCGCGCTCCTCGCGGCTTTCCTCGTGCTCTGCCCGCTCCGCGGCGAACTCACCGAGCAGGTCGTGGAAGCGGAAGGTGCCAGGCGTGGGGTTCTGCAGAAGGTGGGCACCGACGAGGATGTCGAGCAGGTCGAAGGTCCGTTCCACCGGGTGGTCCAGGAGGGCGGAGGCCGCCTCGGCGGAGAAGGGGTGAGCAGCCCACAGCCCCAGGCGGCGGAATGCCACGGCCGCCTCACGCTCCGCCGGCCGGGGACTGCCGCTCAGGGCCTGGTAACTCATCAGGAAGACCTCCCTGACGTCCAGATGGTCGAGGGCGAGTGCGGTGAGCCGGTGTCCGGTCCGGTACAGGCGGTCGGCGGCGGCGGGGACCGTTCTTCCGCCGTGGGCCAGACGGGCTCCGACGATCCGGAGGGCGAGCGGCAGTCCGGCGCAGGCCGTGAGGATCTGCTCGGTGGCGATCTGCTCGGCGGCGAGCCGGTCGGGGCCGCAGATGGCGGCGAGCAGTCGGCGCTGCTCGTCCGCCGCGAGGGGCTGGAGCGTGATGCGGGTGGCCGCGGCCAGACCGGTGAGCGCGTGCCGGCTGGTCACGACCGCTGCGCCGGGGCCGCTGCCGAGGAGGAGCGGGGCGACCTGTACGGCGTCGCGGGCATTGTCCAGGACGATCAGGACGCGGCGCTCGGCGAGGGTGGCCCGGTACAAGGCCGCCCGGTCGTCGGTGTCCTCGGGCAGCGAAGAGGCGGGGACACCGAGGTCGGTGAGGAAGCGGGCGAGCAGGTCGTGGGCGGTTCGGGGGGTGCCTGATCCGAAGCCCCGCAGGTCGGCGTAGAGCTGGCCGTCGGGGAACGCCGTGCGCATGCCGTGGGCCGCGTGCAGGGCGAGGGTGGTCTTGCCGATGCCGCCCATGCCCGAGATGACAGCGACCGGGGGCGGGGCGTCGGCCGCGCCCGTCAGCAGGCACGCGCGCAGGGCGGCGAGTTCCGCGGTTCTGCCGGTGAAGTCCGCGATGTCACGGGGGATCTGGAAGGGCGTCCGGCGGAGAGGATCGCGGAGAGGATCGGGATCGGGGTCCGCGCCCGTCCTGCCGGGGGTGGTGGTGTCCGGCTGGAGTGGGCTTGTCGGCTGCGAACCCAGTGGGTCCGGGCCGGTCGAGCCAGCCCTGGGGGCAGCCGGGTCGAGCAGCTCGCTGAAGACCTGCTGGGTGGTTGGGGCGGGGTCGATGCCGAGTTCGTCGGCCAGGGTGCGGCGCAGGCTGTGGTACGCGGCGATGGCGTCGGCGGTGCGTTCGGCCTGGTGCAGGGCGGTGATCAGCTGGCGGTGGAACGGCTCGCGCAACGGATGGGAGGCAGCGTAACGGGCGATGTCGGCGGTGACCGCTCGGTGACGACCGGTCTGGAGTTGGGCGTCGAACCACAGCTCGACCGCCTGCAGATGCTGTTCGATGAGGTGGGCGATCTCCGGGGTGCCGTGAAGCGAGGGAAATTCAGGCACTGGCCGGCCACGCCACAGGGCGAGTGCAGCGGCACTCTCCTCACCGAGGGTCTGCCAGTCGCACGCTCGCCGGGCGTCATGGGCCCGCTTGAGACAGGTACCGAAGACCTCCGCGTCCAGTTCACCCGGGTGGACCCGCAGGGCGTACGCGCCCCGGGCCCCTAGCAGCCGGTCCCGCTCCGGCCCGAGTGCCGACCGCAGCCGTGCGAAGTGATTGTGCAGCGAGGCGAGGGCGGTACGGGGCGGGTGGTCGCCCCAGACGGCAGCCATGAGGCGATCCACCGAAACCGGCACGCTGCAATCCAGCAGCAAGGTGGCCAGCAGTACGCCGGCCTTGGGCCCGGGTATCGGCCGGACCTCACCGTCCAGATGGAGCGTCAGTTCACCGAGCAGCCCGAACCTCACCAGCACCGACAACCCCTTGGAGCTCCCCCGAGTACCGGTTCGCACCCGCTACTCAACACCACTGTTATGGCCATGTTATGTCGCTGAGGGGGAGGGTAGTTGCGGCATCGGTGGCTCGGTGAGGTGGGGTGTTGCGGGTCGTGTGAGAACGGCTTTTGCGGTGCTGGTTGGGGTTGGGCTGGGGTTGCTGCAGGTTGGTTGAGAATCATGTTGGTGTTGTAGATGGCGTCTGGGTCTAAAGAACCGAGGCGCCATTTCGTGCTTTTCCCGGTGATTGCCCAGGTCAGCGGGGTGATCGGCGGGTTGGTGTGTGGGTTTTGGGCTGGTGGGTTTCGGCGGGGTGGTCGAGGCGGATGGCGTCGAGCGTGGTCTTGGTGATGCGTTCGGTTCCGTCATGGATGGGGTGATGGCGGCTTGGCGGATGAGTCGGGTGAGGCTTCCGATGCGGCCGGCGGTGCGCCTGTGGAGGTAGGTGGTGTGCCGGGGGAGGGTGCCGGGTTTGTGGTGGTGGAGGTCGAGGGCGTTTTCGAGGTCGGTGATGACGTCGGTGAACGGGTGCTTGTTGCCGAGGCGTGAGGGGAGGGGACCGCATTCGATGAGGGTGGCGCGTCCTGCGAGCTGTGCCACGCGTACGCCGGAGAAGAGGAGCGTGGTGGTGACGTCGATGCCGGCGTAGACGGAGGTCGCTGCGATGCGTTCGGTGAGGTCTTTGATCAGGTCGGCGGTTTCGGCTCCGGTGGTGGTGCGGGGGTTGACGCGGTGGATCTCGTCGATCAGGACGAGCCGGACACCAACATGGTTGTAGGTGTGGCAGACGCTTTCGGTGATCGGGGTCTGGGTCATGCGGCTGCTGATGGGGATGCCGAGGTAGCGGGCGAACTCCGCGGCGAGCATCTTCGCGGTCGCTCCGGGCGGGACCAGGACATAGGCGACGGAGACCTGGACGTCCGACGACCTGCGTGGTGGGTGCGCGGTGCGGGTGTGGGCGAGGTGACAGGTGCGCCCGACGTGGAGGAGGGCTGTGGTCTTCCCGGCTGCGGCGGGTCCGGTGACGATCAGGGAGGGCCGGGCGGTGGTCTGCTGGTGGCGGCCGAGGACCATGAGGGTGCGGATGCTGGTGGCGGGGGTGCGGACGGTGACGAACGCGGAGTGGTAGGCCAGACGCTCCTCAACGCTACGTGGCGGGTCGTCGGGTGCCGGCGGCACCGGGGGTGGGGCATGGACGAACTGCTGCCACCCCTGCCAGGTCCCAATCGGCCAGGTCTGCTGTACGAGCTCGTCGTCGCGGTCCGGCAGCGGCCGGGCCACAGCCTTACCGCTGGTGCTGGCCCGGGTGGCGGTGGCGGTGGCGGTGGGGGTGTTGTTCACCATGTGAGTGCTTCCGCGTGTGCGTCGTCGAGCCCGAGCCCGGTGTAGGGGCGGGCGGGGGAGCCCAACTCGTCTTCGGGCTCGTCCTCGAATGGTTCGTCGGGAGCATCGCCCAGGTCGTCGAGGCTGTCCGCGTCGGCTGTGGCGTTCGTCTGGCTGACGGCGGTCTCCGCGTGGCTGCGCCCAGGCAGGGTCGGGGTGGATGCCAGGGCGGGTACGGGCCTGGTGCTGCGGCTCAGGAGTCGGTGTTCGGCGCGTGTGGCGTCTCCGTCGCGTGCTCGGCGCATGAGTTGGTCGAGGACGTCGGCGAGGTCGGCTTCGTGCTGGTCCGGATCGGGGTGGCGGATGGCCTGGGCGCGGACGTGTTGCCAGGTGCGTTCGTTGAAGGGGTGCTGGGTGTGGCCGCGGTGGATCCAGGGGATCTCGCCAGGCTGCCGTCGGGGAGGCGTAGCCATATCTGGCGGGCGTCGTGGGGGTTGTGGTGGACCTCCCACCTCCCGCCGCGCGTGGTGACGGGGGAGGGCTGGCTGCGGTAGGGGGCGAGGAGGTCGTGGTCGTAGGTGCGGTGATTCGGCGGATGCGCGTTCGGTGACGGCGCTCCAGCGCACCGGCAGCAGCTCCAGGTAGTCGTTCCCGGTGAGAGGTACAGGGACTTAGACGGCGACGGCGATGAGGGCGGCCCCCATCTGGTTCGGCGTGAGCGCGGCTTTCGGCAGCACGGGGTGGCGCAGGCCTTCGTGGCGGCGGTGATGCCAGTGGACGAGCCACTCGTCGAGGAGGTCCTGGAGCTGGAGGACGGTGAAGCAGGCTTCGTGGTGGGTGTCGGGATCGCGCTGGGTGACGTCGGGGCCGGTGTATCCGGGCAGGTGCTGGCAGAACAGGGCGTTGATGGAGCCGAAGGTCCGCTCGGCGATGCCCTTCGCGGTCGGCGCGTGCGGCGGGGAGGACTGGACGCTGATCCCGAGGGTCTCGCACGCGGCGGTGAAGGCCTTCGACAGGTAGACGCTGCCGCGGTCGGTGACGATGGTTTCCGGGTTGGCCAGGGAGGTGTTCGGCGTGGCCCTGGCCGGCCGTGGCGCTCAGGCGCGGCTGCTCTTCCTGGCCCGTGCGTCGGCGATGGCGTAGGGCAGCCCGGGCAGCAGCAGGAGCGGTGCCGCCCACAGCGGCAGCTCGAACAGCATCCCGTCGCCGGCCAGCCAGTTGGTGAGGATCGCCGCGGGCAGGGCGGTGGCGAGGGCGACGGCCCAGCTCCGGCGTATGCCGAGGCTGCCGCGCCGCAGCTCCCAGACGACTGTGGCCGTGCCGAGTACCGCCCAGAAGGCGAGGTAGCCGGGGGTGATGTCCAGGCTGGTGGTCCACCGGGTCAGGTACGAGAGCAGCAGGACGCAGCCGGTGACGAAGCACCCCAGGGACGCGGTGCGCAGGACCCGGCGCGGGAGCGGGGCGCGTGCCCGCGCCCACGCGGCGGCGAAGGCACGGACATCGCCCCCGACGACGTCCTGCCCCGTGCGGCCGGCTGCGCGCGCGTCCTCCAGGTGGTCGGAGAGCTCGTCGAGCATCTCCCTCACGGACGCGTCGTCGATCCCCCGGTACTCCCAGTTGCTGCGGCAGGTGGCGAGGATCTGCGCGTTCGTCATGGTGTGGTTCCCCCCGTGGGTTCCGCGGTGGCGGTCAGGATGCTGCCGACCTGTCCGGCGAAGGCGAGCCAGTCGGCCCGGCCGCCGCTCAGTTCGGCGTGCCCTGCCTCGGTCAGGCGGTAGTACTTGCGCGGGGCACCGCCGCTCGGGGACGGAGCGCGGTACGAAGAGATGAGCCCCGCCCGCTCCATCCGCGCGAGCAGCGGGTAGATACTGCCGTCGCTGACCAGCTCCAGCCCCCCGGCCGCGAGCGCCTCGGCGAACTCGAAGCCGTACCTGGGGCGTTCGGCGATCAGCGAGAGCAGGCACAGGTCGAGCACGCCGCGCAGGAGCTGGCTGCGCCGCTGGTCACCGGCCGCGGACAGTTCCTTTGTCATGCGGTACAAGATAATCAGCAAGTACCTTGCACCGCAAGATTCTAGGGAAACGCTTTCACGGGGCCGCCAGGAACACCGAGCAGCCGAGCCTGCCAGGCGGCGGCCGCGTTGGGCATTCAGCTGACTCCGATCCCCTGGTGCCTCTTATGGCCGGTTACGGACTCGTTCTTGGGGAGGAGGGCGGGGTTGTGTTTTGCCTGTTTCGATTGTGGGTGAGGAGACTGCGTTGAGGGGGCCGGCTGTGCTGGGTGTGCTGCTGGATTTCGCTGTCGGAAGTCTGCTGACGTGGGGTCATGAACACTGGAGGGCCAAGAGGCAGGCTCGGCGCTTTGCGGCGGGGGCGGAGGTGGGTTTTGCTGCCTGTGTCCTCGGCGACCGTCTGTACTGTCGGGGTACGTCGTTGGTCGTCCTGTGGGCCTCGCGTTGCACGCTTCATGTCACGCCGACGGAGTTCCCGTATTTCCGCCGAAGTCCGCTTCCGGTGGACCGGTTGGAAGTGGTTCGGGTTCGGCCAAGAGGTCGCGTGGATTCCCCCTTGGTTCAGAGCGGCTGGCAGGTGGTCGAGTGCCGTGATGGCGGCTCTGTGGTGTTGATCGGGTGTGCTCCCGTTTTCATGCGGTATCTGACAGGTGTGCTGAAGGGACAGGGCTCCCAGAGGCCGCACGCCGAGCAGACTCGCCCGGCCTGATCTCTGCTGCCGGCCAGGCACGCGGGAGTGGGCCTCTCGGGGTACGAGAGGCGAGGACAGAGTTCCCTGTCGGTTGATGTCAGCGGTTAGGTTTCTCCTCCGGGACGGCCTCCCCGCCCGCCTACTGCGCCCAGTCGATGCCGAGGGCGGCGAGCGTTTCGAGCTGCGCCGGTGGAGCCGGTCGCGCCGCTGCTTCTGATTCGCCAGCCACACGCCACTGCGATGCGGGCCGTCGGGCAGGTCTTCGATGTGTCCTCGGCGGGGCAGGCAGCCTTCCTGCTGGATGTACTGCCGGAGGGCCTGGAGGCCCTTGTCGAAGGCTTCCGCGCCCCGCCCCGCCCCGACGTGGAGGTCGCGGTCGTCTTCCCGGGCGCCTGGCGGGCGCGTTCGGGCGCTGCGGTGGCGCCCAGGGCGGCGAGGCGGCGCTGCTGTCGGCGTTCAGCCGGTGGAAGTCGCGGCGTTGGGTGGCCAGCCAGCGACCGATGTCCTCGCCGTGGCGGGAGTGACGCCGGGGACGATGGCCGTGAGGCGGGCGCGCCGTCGTGAAGGAGCTGGGCGAGGTAGGCGTAGTGGCGCTGCCAGTCCACCGTCCACCCGAGCGCGCCCGGGTTCAGGCCTCATCGATCGCGGCGAGGGCTGCGGCCCGCCGCTCAGCGCGTGCATCGTCTTTGCCGAGTCCACCGGGCCCGCGGATGTTGGTCAGCCACCGCCCCACCGCCCGGTCGAGGGCGGTGGCGTGCCGCGGCGCGGCGAGCGTGCCGTGCTGGGCGTAGTAGGCCCGGGCGGCGGCGAGGGTCTCCGTGAAGGCGGCGTCCGCGGTGTCCCACACGATCCCCAAGGCCTCCAGCTCTCCGCGGCCCGTTTTGCCACACAGCCTGAACCCCGGCCGGGCTTCAGGCGCATCGGGCCAGTACATCTGTGGGAGGAGCTTCTTATCTGCTCCTCCCTTTCCTGGTTGGGATTTTCAGGTTGTTGATGTGGCTCGGGACTTGCGGCCTGGACCGGACGCGAAGCGCCTACACCTACGACGCAGCCGGGAACACCAAGAGCCGGCGCATCGACGGCGACACCCAGACCCTGAACTGGGACCCCCACAACGAGCTCACCTCCGCCACCAGCCCCGGCATCGGTGCCGTGGCGGTCACCGGGCTCGCAGGCAAGTGCATCGACGTCGAAAGCGGCAGCAATGTTTCCGGCGCGGCCCGATAGTCGGGCCGCTGGTTGTGCGAGCGGGGTGCGGGGTGCGGGGTGCGTTCGGTGCGTGAGGTGTTCGACGAGGGCAGGCCGCGGGTCGGCTGCGGGTGCCCTGGGCGGCGTGGCCGTGGGCGACGGGCTCGGGCCTGGAGCGCGACCGGGTGCCCGGTCCGCTGCAGGAGCACCGGTGGGGGCTCCCTTCTGCACGGGCATGAGGCGGCCCTGCAGCGAGGAGTACGCGGCCGGGGAGAATAGGCGCAGGGACTCCCACATGTGCTGCCGCGTCCCGCCGGGGGCGGGCGGTCCACCACTCTGGGAGGCTGACGGCCGCCTCGGCGTTCGCAGGGTCGATTTCGATCAGTTGACCGGGCGGCGGTGGCGTGCTGGCGCCGTCGGCATGCGGACTTCCCGGAAAGCCGAGGCCGCCGGCTGACCGGACTCCCGCCGCGCAGCGAATGCGGCAGAGGCTACTTTCGCGTGGCTGCGGAGATCCGTTCTGCGACCTGTGCGGCCTGGGCCGTGGAGTCGGCGGGCGAGGAAATGTAAACGGCGATGGCCACCGGCCGGCCAGCCGAGGTGCGGGTGGCTGAAAGCGCCCAGGCGGCCGAAGCGGAGGGCACCCATCTGCCAAAAGAGTCCCCGAGAACCGACCGCAGCTGATCCGCAGTGCGCTGGGCGACCACCCGCTGAGCGGGCACGGCGGTCTTCGAACCGGTGACGAGATTGGGATGAACCCGGCTCCCGCCGTTCACAAGGAGAGCCATCACCATGGCCATCTGCACCGGAGTGGCCTTCACCTCGAACAGACCGTTGGCCATGAGGGCGAGCTGAGTAGGATTCTCGGGCTTCTTCGGCCAGGTGCTGTCGAAGGCACGCAGCGGCGTATCCATCATGTCGTTGTTGAACCCGAACGCCTGGGCCGTCGACGCCAGTGCGTCGGCGCCGAGGTCGGAAGCGATGCCGGCAAAGACGTTCGCGCACGCGTACCGCAGGGCAGCACGGAGGGTGGCGTCGGTGCAGTGAGCCGGATCGCCGGAGAACTGGGTAGTGCTGTTCGGGGCGACATAAACGGCCGGGCTCCGGGTCGGCGTGTCCACAGACGGAAGGAGGCCCTTCTCCAGGGCTGCGGCCGCGACCAGGACGTGGATGGCCGACCCTGGGTTGTCCACGTGGCGTAGGGCCCGGTTGGTTAGGGGCTTGTCGTCGAGGTCCTTCACCTGGACCCACGCCCGTTGATCAGCCATGGAGTTCCCGCTGAATGAACCGGGGTCGAACGACGGGGTGCTCACCTGCCCGAGGATGTCGCCTGTTTCCGCGTCGAGGACGATCGCGGCTCCACGCTGACCTCGCAGCCCGTCGTAAGCAGCACGCTGCACAGCCGGGTCGATAGTGGTCACCACATCCTTGCCCGCCCTGATGTCGTCCGCCAGGAGAGCATCAAGCCCGGAAGAACCCCAGGCCAGAGACCAGTACCCCGTGACCGACGCGTACAGCTCACCGTCAGTGTAGGTGCGTTTGAACGGAGCTTTGGGGATGCCCGACCGCTCCGATCCCGTGACGGGACGCCCGGCCACCAGGATGTCGCCAGGGCTTCCGTCCTGCTTGGGAGCGCGCGGCTTCGCATCCGGAGTTCCTCCCCCAGCCTTGCCCGCAGCCGTCGAGCTGGATGTCGTTGGGGCTCCTCGGTCTGCGGTACACCCAGAAACGGACGCGGCGAGCAGCGTGACGAGTGCAGTGAGTAAGGCGCCAGAGGGGCGAAGAGGACTGGGCATGCGGGCATCTTAAAGCTCGACAAGATCTATGCGCGCGGCGATGCCCGCGACCGGGTCCTTGGGGAAGAAGTACCCGGCAATGGTGAGGCTGCGGGAAAACGCAGGGGCGACACCGAGATCCGCCGCATCGTCTGCACCACGAACGCGATCGAGTCCGTGAACGCGCGGTGATCGACCGGTTCCGTCTCGGGGATCGGGGGCCTGCGGTTGACGCTGGCCGGTTGGCTGGCCAGTGGGGCGCCTCGGCGGGGGCCGCCGGACCGCCGAGCTGTTGCCGACCGTGGTGAGGGGGCGAGCCGCGGGGGCCTTGCAGGTCACGTTCAGGTGTACGCCCTGCCCGGGCCGTACCTTAGAGTGATCGTTTGACCCCGAAGAAGGCGAGATGTCTGTGACTGAGCGCTTCAGTTGGCGGATGAGCGGGTGGGTTGGCGAGACGGAGCGCTTCAGTTGGCGCATGTGGCTGTACAGGGGAGCTGCACCAGACGCCCAGTGAAGGGGCGGACCTTGTGATGGTGGGAAGCAGTGGCTCGGGCAGCCATGAACCGCACCGAGATCCGGCAGTACGTTTCAGCGACTGCTCAGGCGCTCGGTGATGCGGGCATCGCGCCAGGAGAGCGGTGGGACGAAGCCGGGGGAACAGCCCTCTACTGGACGAAGGACGACCCTGCTCTGGGGTCGGGGCCCTGGGCGGATGGTCTCCTGCTGTTCTGGGGGACCAGAGGGGGGCGCCACGGTTGGGGATGTGCACCTCTAGACGTTGCTGGCGACCCCGCGCTCGACGCGGTGACCTGGCTTCCTGTCACCCCCACAGCCGCGCCCGCTCTGCTGGCCGCGCATGTTCAACGCCTTCTCGCCGAAGGCGCTCCGGCAGCAGGCACTGAGCGGTAGATCTGACGAAAGCCGCCAACTGAAGCGCTCAGACACAGGTGCTGTGACCGACCACCGCAGTTGGCCCCGCTGGACAACTCCGATACACAACCACGGCCCGGTTGCTCAGAACGGGGAGTCCCAGAAGACCGCTTCCGGGTCGGGTTCTTCCGGGTGGAGCATGCAGCGTCTGCAGAGCACGCGGATGGTGGGGTCGGAGTCCCCAAGGAGGCGCAGGAGTGCGGAAGTGTCTGTGGTGATCGCGGTTCGGGCGGCGGCCACGGACCAGCCAGCCGGGTAGCCGGTCACCTCGTAGCCGTAGTCGTCGTGGGTGTCGCGGGCGTCGCGTCGGGGATTGTTGCGATGGAGGAGGAGTTCCTCGCGGGAGGCGACGCCGTGGTGCCGGGCACGGGCGGGGCCGGGCGTCGTGCCCATGGGGGAAGTTGCCCCACGGGACGGCACCGAGGTCCAAGTCCTGTCGGGGTTCGGGCAGGATGCCGGCCACCACCGCCCGCACGTCGAATGGGCCGCCCGAGAACAAGGCCAGGTCCGCCCCGTCCGCCACTTCCCGGCACATCACGAACGTCGGACCGGTCCGCCAGTCCTTCATGCCACACCCCGGCTGTTGGACCCCGGAACTTGATCACGACGGGCGCGGAGGCCCACCGGAAGCCACTTTCCGGAAGATCCAGCCCCACCACCAGCTCTACGTCTACTGCCAGAAGCAGGGCCAGAACATCGGCGGCAACCCGTACTGGCTCCTCGTCAACGACTACACCGATTCCAACACCGGCTGGATCGCCAGCTACTACATCGCCTACCCGGACAACCGCCTCCCCGACGTCCCCGACTGCTGAGCGGTCTGCCCAGCACGGTGCAGGGCCTGGTCACGGGCGGGGCTGGACGTGACCGCGCTGCCAGGCCCAGGCCGCGATCTCGACGCGGTTGCGAGCGGCGGCTTGAGCTGGATGCCGGACAGGTGCGTCTTGACGGTGGAGAGGGAGACGTACAACTCGGCGGCGGGCGCCGGAGCGGCCCCCCCCCCCCCCCCCCCCCCCCCGCCCCCCCCCCCCCCCCCCCCCCACCCCCACCCCCCCCCCCCCCCCCCCAACCCCCCCCCCCCCCCCCCCCCCCGGCGG
>NZ_JBHWJJ010000102.1:0-30138 GCF_042732005.1 Streptomyces sp. NPDC059851
GGGCTATAGCTCAGTTGGTAGAGCGCTTGCATGGCATGCAAGAGGTCAGGAGTTCAATTCTCCTTAGCTCCACAATCAGGATCCCGTCCCCAACAGGGGGCGGGATCCTCGGCGTTTGATCCTTGTGCGCTTGCTGACCTGCCGCGCACCCGCGTGGCAGAATCGGACGGCCGGCGGGGGAGTCGACGGCCCGACGCGGGAGGGAGTCGCTGACGGATGGGTGCACACCGGCGGCGGTGCGACTGGTGCAACAACGGCACGCCGATCGTGCGGGACATGGACCCGGTCAACCCCGACTACCAGTACTGGTGCGAGGAATGCGCGCGGGCGCTGATCATAAAGGGCGACCCGATCGAGACGTACCGGGAGCTGGAGGGCGAGCCGATCTACGGCCGGCTCCTCGACGAGCACTGCACGCTCAAGCGGTTCTACCAGTTCGCCCGCGCCTGACAGGACGAAACGGGCAGATCGACCTCTCGGGAAACCGATTTTGGGAGTTGGGTCAGGGCCGTGTAATGTTCTCGATGTCGCCAGGGGGAACCGGCAAGGGAAACTGAGAAGGGGCCCGGCGGCAGAGAGAAACAAGGGGCTATAGCTCAGTTGGTAGAGCGCTTGCATGGCATGCAAGAGGTCAGGAGTTCAATTCTCCTTAGCTCCACAGTGAGGAAGCGGGTCACCCGGATCGGGTGGCCCGCTTCTCGTTGTGCGGAACGGGCGAGCGGCCGTCGGGACCGCTGCGGTACCCTGGCGCCATGCGTGCCGTACGCCTTCTGCTTACCGAGCCGCGCTGATCAGTACCGACCCTCGACATGGTCGGCATCGGCGCGGCGTCCCCTCCTGTGCGAGGGGCTTTTTCGTTTGAGCGAGCGGATCCGTTTGAGTGAGCAGAGCCGGCAGAGACGATCGATGGAGCTTCCGAAAACATGAGCGAGACGAACACCCCGGCCCCCGAGGCGGCCGAGGCGCACCGTTACACGGCTGCCGTGGCCGCCGACATCGAGGCACGCTGGCAGGACGTATGGGACGCGCAGGGCACCTACGAGGCCCCGAACCCGACCGGCGACCTGTCCGGTGACCCGGCGGTCGTCGCGCGCCCCAAGAAGTTCATCATGGACATGTTCCCGTACCCGTCCGGTGCGGGTCTGCACGTGGGCCACCCGCTGGGCTACATCGCCACCGACGTCTTCGCCCGCCACCAGCGGATGACCGGCCACAACGTCCTGCACACCCTGGGCTTCGACGCCTTCGGCCTGCCCGCCGAGCAGTACGCCGTACAGACCGGTACGCACCCGCGCGTGTCCACCGAGGCGAACATCGAGAACATGAAGGCCCAGCTGCGCCGGCTGGGTCTGGGCCACGACAAGCGCCGGTCCTTCGCGACGATCGACCCGGACTACTACAAGTGGACCCAGTGGATCTTCCTGCAGATCTACAACTCCTGGTACGACACCGATGCGAAGAAGGCCCGCCCGATCGCCGAGCTGGTCGCCTCCTTCGAAGACGGCTCCCGCGAAGTCCCCGGCGGCCGCACCTGGGCCGACCTGACCCCCGTCGAGCGGGCCGGCGTGCTGGACGAGTACCGCCTGGCGTACCCCTCGGACGCGCCCGTGAACTGGTGCCCCGGCCTGGGCACCGTCCTGGCCAACGAGGAGGTCACCGCGGACGGCCGTTCCGAGCGCGGCAACTTCCCGGTCTTCAAGGCCCGGCTGAGCCAGTGGAACATGCGGATCACCGCCTACGCCGACCGGCTGCTGGACGACCTGGACGCACTGGACTGGCCCGAGGCCATCAAGCTGCAGCAGCGGAACTGGATCGGCCGCAGCGAGGGCGCCCGCGTCGACTTCGCCGTCGGCGGCGACGCCATCACCGTCTTCACCACCCGCCCCGACACCCTGTTCGGCGCCACCTACATGGTCCTGGCGCCCGAGCACCCGCTCGTCGAGAAGATCGTCCCGGCCGAATGGCCCGAGGGCACCCACCAGGTGTGGACCGGCGGATCCGCCACCCCCGGCGAGGCCGTGGACGCCTACCGCAAGCAGGCCGCCGCCAAGTCCGAGGTCGAGCGCCAGGCCGAGGCCAAGGACAAGACGGGTGTCTTCACCGGCGCCTACGCCACCAACCCGGTCAGCGGCGACCAGGTCCCCGTTTTCATCGCCGACTACGTGCTGATGGGCTACGGCACCGGCGCGATCATGGCCGTCCCGGCCCACGACTCCCGTGACTTCGCCTTCGCGCAGGCCTTCGAGCTGCCGGTCCGCTGCGTCGTGGAGCCCTCCGACGACCGTGACGCCGACCCGGCCGAGTGGGACGACGCCTTCACCTCGTACGACGGCACCGTCATCAACTCGACCGGCGAGGGCATCTCGCTGGACGGCCTGACCGTCGTCGACGCCAAGGCCGCCGTCACCGCCTGGCTGGCCGAGCAGGGCATCGGCGAGGGCACCGTCAACTTCCGCCTGCGCGACTGGCTGTTCAGCCGTCAGCGCTACTGGGGCGAGCCCTTCCCGATCGTCTACGACGAGGACGGCGTCGCCCACGCGCTGCCCGAGTCGATGCTGCCGCTGGAACTGCCCGAGGTCGAGGACTACTCGCCGCGCACCTTCGAGCCCGACGACGCCTCCTCCAAGCCGGAGACCCCGCTGTCGCGCAACGAGGCCTGGGTCAACGTCGAACTGGACCTGGGCGACGGGCGCGGCGTCCGTTCGTACCGCCGCGAGACCAACACCATGCCCAACTGGGCCGGTTCCTGCTGGTACGAGCTGCGCTACCTGGACCCGCACAACGCCTCGGCCCTGGTCGACCCGGAGGTCGAGCAGTACTGGATGGGCCCGCGCGAGGGCGCGCCGCACGGCGGCGTCGACCTGTACGTGGGCGGCGCCGAGCACGCGGTGCTGCACCTGCTGTACGCCCGCTTCTGGTCGAAGGTGCTGTTCGACCTGGGCCACGTCTCCTCGGCGGAGCCGTTCCACAAGCTGTTCAACCAGGGCATGATCCAGGCGTACGCGTACACCGACGAGCGCGGCGTGTACGTTCCGGCGGCCGAGGTCGAGGAGCGCGACGGCGGGTACTTCCACGACGGCCGGCCGGTCAAGCGCGAGCACGGCAAGATGGGCAAGTCCCTGAAGAACGCCGTCACGCCGGACGAGATCTGCGAGGAGTACGGCGCCGACACCCTGCGCCTGTACGAGATGGCGATGGGTCCGCTGGACGTCTCGCGCCCGTGGGACACCCGCGCCGTCGTCGGCCAGTTCCGGCTGCTGCAGCGGCTGTGGCGCAACATCGTGGACGAGGAGACCGGCCAGGTCACCGTCGTCGACGGAGAGCCCGGCGAGGACACCCTGCGCGCGCTGCACAAGGCGATCGACGGGGCCGGGTCGGACATGGCGGGCCTGCGCTTCAACACCGCCATCGCGAAGATCACCGAGCTGAACAACTTCCTGACCAAGGCGGGCCGGCCGCTGGAGCGCTCGGTCGCCGAGCGCCTGGTCCTGCTGGTCGCCCCGCTGGCCCCGCACATCGCGGAAGAGCTGTGGCACCGCCTGGGCCACGCCGAGTCCGTCGTGCACCAGGACTTCCCGGTGGCCGACCCGGCGTACGTCGTGGACGAGACCGTGACCTGCGTCGTGCAGATCAAGGGCAAGGTCAAGGCGCGTCTGGAGGTGCCGCCGGCGATCTCCGAGGGCGACCTGGAGCAGCTGGCGCTGGGCGACGCGGCCGTGGTGGCGGCGCTGGGCGGCGCCGAGATCCGCAAGGTCATCGTGCGCGCGCCGAAGCTCGTGAACATCGTCGTCTGACGGCTGGCCCTGACGTCGGGGTGTTCCCGTACGGGCAGGTTGGGGGTTCGATTGGAACCCCTGGCCTGCCCGTGGCGTTTACGGTGGAGGGGACGGAAAACGGCAGGGGAAGGGGCCCTCATGGATGCGGGCGCGTTGATCATCATGTTCGCCTTGGTGATGCTGTTCGCCTTCCTGGGGCTCGGCGCATGGGCCACGGTGAAGGCGGTCGGTGCGGCGAAGCGCGGCGTGGACCGTACGATCACGCAGGCCAAGCGGACCGTCGAGGACACGGCCCTCAAGGCGAAGAGCCTCGGCCAGGTCGGGGTCGGCGGGTCGCTGGCCCAGTTGCGCCTGGACCTGCGGACGTCGATGCGGGCCACACAGGAGGCCCTGACCGAGGGCGCCCGTACGGATGCCTCACTGAAGGAGTCGCTCGCCCTGTTCGAGCGGCTGAGCGCGCACGGGCACGAGCTGGACGACGAGCTGAAGCGGCTGGAGCAGGAGCCGGACCGGGCGCGGGTCGCCCGGGCCCTGCCGGACCTGCGGGAGCGGGTGGCGAAGATCACGCAGGGTGCGGAGTCGCTGCGATGGGCCGCGCGCGACCGGGCCCGCCGGTTCGCCGACGACGACCTGTCGACGCTGTCGACGCAGATCGAGGCGGAGTCGGACGCGCTGCGGGACTGGGCTTCCCGCCGGGACCCGCTGGACGACCTCGCGGCCGCTGCGGCGGCGTGGGACGCCGGTGAGGGTGCCTCCGGACCGTCCGGAGCGGGATCGGGGACGTCGGGGACTGCACCGGGCGCGGGCGCCGGGCAGGACGCCCGGGAGCGGCAGCAGGCTCCCTCCCCCGCACCGGCGCTGAACCCCGCCGCGCAGGCCCCGCAGTACCCGTGGCAGAAGAACGCCCGCCCCGAGACGACGACCTGAGACGGCCGGACCGACCCGGCCGCCGGCCCTGAGAACCCGGCCGCCGGCCCTGAGAAGGGGCCGGGGCGGGGCGGGGCCGGGCCCCGGCCGGTTGCAGGCGGCGGCGACCCCGGCCGGGCGCAGACCGCGCCGTGATCAGGTCTGTGGTGGGAGGGGGTCGAGCTGCCGTTGCAGGCCCCGTGGCGGTAACCTCCGCCTCATGTCCCGCGATGTCGCGATCGTCACCGATTCCACGGCCTACCTGCCCCCACCGGCCATGGCGCGGCACGGAATCACCTCCGTCCCGCTGACCGTGGTCGTCGGCGGCGAGGCCCTCGAAGAGGGCACCGAGATCTCGGCGCGCAGCCTGGCCCTGGCCCTGCAGAAGCGCCGTTCGGTCACCACCTCCCGCCCGAGCCCGGAAGAGTTCGTACGGGCCTACCGGGCGGCCGCAGAGGCCGGGGCGAAGGGGATCGTCAGCCTGCACCTGTCCTCGGACTTCTCCGGCACCTACGACGCCGCCGTGCTCGCCGCGAAGACCGCCCCCGTCCCGGTGCGGGTGGTCGACACGGGCATGGTCGCGATGGCCCTCGGATTCTGCGCCCTGGCCGCCGCCGAGACGGCCGAGACGGGCGGTTCCGTCGACGAGGCCGTGGCCGCCGCCGAGAAGCGGGCCGCGGACATGTCGGCGTACTTCTACGTCGACACCCTCGACTACCTCCGGCGGGGCGGGCGCATCGGGGCCGCCCAGGCCCTCCTCGGCTCAGCCCTCGCGGTGAAGCCGCTGCTCACACTGGACGGCGGGCGCATCGAGATGCTGGAGAAGGTGAGGACGGCCTCCAAGGCCATCGCCAGGCTGGAGGAGTTGGCCGTCGAGCGGGCCGGGACGGCCGACGTCGACGTGGCCGTGCACCATCTCGCAGCGCCCGAGCGGGCGGAGAAGCTCGCGGAGCGGCTGCAGGAGCGCATCCCCGGCCTGGTCGACATGCACGTCAGCGAGGTCGGCGCGGTGATCGGCGCGCACACGGGGCCGGGGCTGCTGGCGGCGGTCGTCTCACCCCGCTAATCACCGGAACGGGTGGCGCGGTTGTCCACAAGGGGCCGGACGTCCACCGGAGTTGAGGATTCCGAACGGCGGTCGGGGTTCCTCCCTACCGTCGTGGCATGACTCTTCGCACGCGCAGTTCGTACCGCCCCGGTGCCCCCGTCGGGCCCGGCCGCTCCCGTCCCTCCTACAGCCGTGCCCGACACCGCCGGAGCCGCGCGGAGGCCCGCTTCCGCAGACGGGCGGCTGCGCCCGGGGACGAGGCCGCAGCGGCCGTGCGCCGCCGGGCAGAAGCCCTTCTCGGCGGCGGCGCGGCCGCGCCACCGGCGGCGGGAGCACCGGCACAGCCGCCGTCATCGACGTTGCCGTTACCGACACCACCGCCTCGTCCGGTACAGCCGCCGCCACCGCCGCCGTTGGTGCCACTGGCGTCGCCGCTGCCGTTGACGCCGCTGCGACCGGTGTCCTTTCCACCGAACCCGACACCGACACCGACACGGGCGCAGGCGCAGGCGCCGGCGCCGCCACCGACAACGCCGCCGGTCTCGGACCCGGAGCCACCGGCACCGACCGGGGCGGGGCGAACGCCCGGTGGCCCGGGGTGGCTTGCCGTACGGGAGCGGCTGCCGCTGTGGGTGCAGGCCCGGTTGGAGGTCCGGCCGCGCGCCGTGGGCGCCGTCGCGGTGGTCCTGGTGATCGCCGTGGGGGTCGGGGTCCAGCAGTACTGGTCGGCCCGGCCGCAGCCGGTGACCGCGCCCTCTGCCGTCACCCCGGTCACGGCACCCGCCCCGTCCCCGTCCCCGGGCCCGGCTCCCGGGCAGCCCGGCACCGCCGCGAGCGGCTCCCCGATCGTGGTCGACGTCAGCGGCAAGGTCCGCGACCCCGGAGTGCGGCGGCTGCCCGCCGGGTCCCGGGTGGAGGACGCGCTCGCCGCCGCCGGGGGAGCCACACCCGGCACGGACACCACCGGGCTCAACCGGGCGCGGGTGCTGGTCGACGGCGAACAAGTGGTGGTCGGGGGCCCGGCACCCCCCGCACCGGCGGTAGGCGGGCCGGCCGCCGGCCCGCTGAGCCTCGGCACGGCCACGGTGGAGCAGCTGGACGCGCTGCCCGGGGTAGGGCCGGTGCTGGCGCAGCACATCGTCGACTTCCGCACCGCCCGCGGCGGCTTCCGGTCGGTGGACGAGCTCCGCCAGGTCAACGGCATCGGCGAGCGCCGCTTCGCCGACCTGCGCAAGCTGGTGCGGCCGTGAAGCGGGCGGAGGGCGCGGGGCCCGTGGACCTGCGGCTGGTCGTGCCCGCCCTGGCCGCCTGGGCGGCGGCCGCCGTCGCCCTCGACGTGCCGGCCGGGTGGGGCGCTGCCGGGGCTGGCGTCGGGGTGGCGGCCGCCGGGCTGCTCCTCCTCGCCGGTTGCCGCCGCCCGGACCGGCTGTGGCGGGCCGCGACGGCCGCCGCCCTCGTGCTGCTGTGCGCGGCCGCCGGGGCCGGAGTGGCGGCCCTCGCCCGGGCGGAGGCGCGAGCCGGGCCGGTCGCCGGCCTGGCCCGGGACCACGCCGGGGTCCTCGCCGAGCTCACGGTCGTCTCCGACCCGCGGAGCGCCCGTACCGGTGGCGGCCCGCCCGTGGTGGTGCTGGACGCGGAGGTGACCCGGGTGTCCGTGCCCGGCGGTACCCCGATCCGGGTCGCGACGCCGGTCCGCGTCCTGGCCGGGCATCCCGGCTGGGGCGGGCTGCTGCCGTCCACCCGGGTCGCGGTGGAGGCCCGCCTCGCGCCCGGGCGGGACGGGGAACGGCCCGTGGCGCTGCTGCGGCCGGCGGGCGACGCCGGGCCCCGGGTGACCGGAGGGCCCGACGCCGTCCAGCGGCTGGCCGGGCGGCTGCGGGCCGGGTTGCGGGAGGCCAGCGACGGCCTCGCACCGGACGCCAGGGCCCTGCTGCCGGCCCTCGTGGTCGGGGACACCTCCCGGGTGCCGCCCGACCTGGAGGAGGCGTTCCGGGCCACCGACCTGCTGCACCTGCTGGCCGTCTCCGGGTCGAACCTGACCGTGGTGCTGTTCCTGCTCCTCGGGCCGCCGGCCCGCGCACAGCAGGCCGAGCGGCGCGGGCTCGCCCCGCGGCTCGGGCTGTCCCTGCGGGCCACCGCCCTCGCGGGTGCGGCCCTGACGCTGGCGTTCGTCATCGTGTGCCGGCCGGAGCCGAGCGTGCTGCGGGCCGCGGCCTGCGGGGCGCTCACCCTGCTGGCCATCGCCACCGGCCGGCGCAGGTCCCTGCTCCCCGCCCTGGCCGCCGCCGTACTGCTGCTGGTGCTCCACGAGCCCTGGCTGGCCCGCAGCCCCGGGTTCCTGCTGTCCGTGTTGGCCACCGGGTCCCTGCTGGTGCTCGCCCCGCGCTGGAGCGAGGCCCTGCGACGGCGCGGGATGCGGCCGCGGCTCGCGGAGGCGCTGGGGGCCGCCGCCGCTGCCCAGGCCGTGTGCGCCCCCGTGGTCGTTGTGCTGTCCGCGCGGGTGAGCCTGGTCGGGGTGCCCTGCAACCTGCTCGCCGAGCTCGCGGCGGGCCCGGCGACCGTACTCGGCTTCGCGGTGCTCGCGGTGGCGCCGCTGTGCCCGCCCGCCGCGGAGCTGCTCGCCCGGTGCGCGGCGGTGCCCGCCGGGTGGATCGCCGCCGTGGCCCGGGCCGGGGCGCGGCTGCCGGGGGCCGAGTCGGCCTGGCCGGGCGGTCTGGGTGGCGGGCTGCTACTGGCCGCCGTGACGGTGGCCGCCGTGGCCTTCGGCAGGCGGCTCCTCCGCCGGCCGTGGGCGTGCTGCGCGCTGTGCCTGCTGCTGTTCCTGGCCGTGCTGCGGCCGCCGCAGCTCAGCCGCACCCTCACCGGCTGGCCGCCGCCCGACTGGAGGTACGTGCAGTGCGCGGTCGGGCAGGGGGACGCCGCCGTGCTCGCCGCCGGTCCCGGCACGGCCGTGGTGGTGGACGCGGGCCCCGAACCGGGACCCGTGGACGAGTGCCTGCGCGTCCTCGGCGTGCGGCGGGTGCCGCTGCTGCTGCTGACCCACTTCCACGCCGACCACGTCGGGGGTCTGCCGGGGGTGCTGCGGGGCCGGGCGGTGGGCGTCATCCAGACCACCACGCTGGACGAGCCGGCCGGACAGGCGGGGTTCGTCCGGCGGACCGCGGCGGCAGCCGGCGTGCCCGTCGCGGCGGCCGCGGCGGGTGAGCTGCGCCGTGCCGGGCCGCTCACCTGGCAGGTGCTGTGGCCACCGCCCGGCGGACCGCCGACCGGCGGTCCGAACGACGCGAGCGTGGCCCTGCTCGTACGCACGACCGGGCTGACCCTGCTGCTGCTCGGCGACCTCGAACCGCCCGCCCAACAGGCCCTGCTGGGCGACCACCCGGAACTGGGGCCGGTCGACGTCCTCAAGGTCGCCCACCACGGCTCCGCACACCAAGACCCCGCCCTGCACGAGCGGGTCCGGCCCCGACTCGCGGTCGTCCCGGTGGGCGAGGGGAACCGCTACGGACACCCGGCCCCGGCCACCCTCCGGCGGCTTCGGTCGCTGGGCGCGACGGTCCTGCGCACGGACACCCACGGCTCCGTCGCGATCACCGGCAGTGGGCCCCGGCTGACCGCCTTCCCGTCGCGGGGGAGTCGGCGCCGAACCGCCCGTACGGGGCGCCCGTGTTCTGTTTGCCCACAACCCCACAGCATGATCGAATGCGTCTTCGCCACAGCGGGACATGTCCACACAGCACGGGGGTGCACCAACCATGTTCGTACGCCGAAGAGGGAAGGAGACGGCCGGAAGCGCCGTCTCGCACACCACCGCGACGCTGACGCTGCCTCATGCGGCGCACCTGCTCAGCTGCCGGGTCCTGGACACCGTCCACCAGCCGGTCCGTCAGGCCGCGTTCGAGGTGACCGACCCGATCGGCCGACACGTCGTCAGCGGCGAGACCGACCCGTACGGCGGGTTCGCGGCGGCCGTACCGGAGGGCGAGTACCGGCTCACGGTCACCGCCGAGGGCTACGCCCCGTTCCACGGGGCCACCATCGTGGGAGACACGACCCAGGCCGGCACCGCGGAGATCATCCTGGACGCGGTGGAGCCGCCGCTGCTGCCCCAGCCGGGGCACTGGGAGCTCGACCCGGGGCACTCGTCCATCGCGTTCACGGCCCGCCACATCGGACTCGCCCGGATCCGGGGCCGGTTCAACACCTTCGCCGGGGCGGTGCGTATCGGCGACCGCATGGAGGACTCCTCCATGCACGTGATCATCGACGCGGCGAGCATCGACACCGGGTTGAAGATGCGGGACGACCACCTGAGGTCGGCGGACTTCCTGGACGCGGCCCACTACCCGACCGTGGAGTTCTACAGCGAGCGGTTCATCCACCGCAGCGGCAGCCGTTGGGCCGTGGCGGGCGCGCTGACCCTCCACGGCACCAGCCGGTCGGTGACCCTGGACACCACCTACCTGGGGCTGGGCACGGGCCTGGAGGGCGAGCCGCGTGCCGCCTGCCGGGCCTCAGCCGAACTCCACCGCGAGGACTTCGCCCTGAACTGGCAGTCGGTGTTGGCCAACGGGATCGCGGCCATCGGTTCGAGCGTGGACGTGACGTTGGACGTGCAGATCGTCCGCAAGGCCTGAGCCGGGCCCTACGGGGCCTCCAGCCAGCCCTCGTACTCTGCGGCGAGGCCGTCCAGTGCCCCGGCGTCGAGCCGTTTCCCCGGGTCCTCGACGACGACCAGCCACTGGGCGTCCTCGGCGTCGTCCTCGCCGGCCAGGGCGTCGCGGACCAGCTGCGGTTCCTCGTCCGGGCCGAAGCGGTCGACGACCTCCTCGGCCACCTCCTCCGCGGCGTCGCGGTCGGGCAGCACCAGTACATGTCGCACGTTCACGCGACCATTCTCGGGTACGCGGCGCGGAGGACTGTCGGTGCGGCGTGGGATGCTGGGGGCGATGGCCACCAGGAAGAACTCCACCGACGATCCGCTCGCCCCGCTCACCCTCGCGGTGGGGCAGGAGGACCTGCTGCTCGACCGCGCCGTACGCGAGGTGGTGGCGGCAGCCCGCGCCGCCGACGCCGACACGGACGTCCGCGACCTGACGTCCGAGCAGCTCCAGCCCGGCACACTGGCCGAGCTCACCAGCCCCTCGCTGTTCTCCGAGCGGAAGGTGCTGGTCGTACGCAATGCGCAGGACCTGTCCGCGGACACGGTCAAGGAGGTCAAGGCGTACATCGCCGCGCCCGTCGAGGAGATCGTGCTCGTTCTCCTCCACGCGGGCGGCGTGAAGGGCAAGGGGCTGCTGGACGCGGCCCGCAAGGCAGGGGCCCGGGAGATCGCCTGCCCGAAGATGACGAAAGCGGCGGACCGACTGGCGTTCGTGCGCGGCGAGTTCCGCACGCTGGGCCGTTCGGCGACCCCGGAGGCCTGCCAGACGCTGGTCGACGCGATCGGCAGCGACCTGCGGGAGCTGGCGAGCGCCGTGGCGCAGCTCTGCGCGGACGTCGAGGGCACCATCGACGAGGCCGTGGTCGGCCGCTACTACACCGGCCGGGCCGAGGCGTCGAGCTTCACGGTCGCCGACCGGGCGGTCGAGGGGCGCGCCGCGGAGGCGTTGGAGGCCCTGCGGTGGTCGCTGGCGACGGGGGTGGCCCCGGTGCTGATCACCAGTGCCCTCGCACAGGCGGTCCGGGCGATCGGCAAGCTGGCCTCCGCCCCGCGGGGCGCCCGCCCCGCGGACCTGGCCCGCGACCTGGGCATGCCGCCGTGGAAGATCGACCGCGTGCGCCAGCAGATGCGCGGCTGGTCGGCCGACGGGGTCGCCGATGCCCTTCGCGCGGTCGCCGAGGCCGACGCAGGTGTCAAGGGCGGCGGCGACGACCCGGAGTACGCCCTGGAGAAGGCCGTGGTGGCCGTCGCCCGCGCAGCCCGCCCCCGCCGCCCCGCGTTCTGACCGCCCCTGCCCCTGCCCCCGCGTACTGGCCGCCCCGCAAGCCTGCCGGGCGTCCGCGCGGGCTTTCCCGGGCCCGCTGCCGGCTTGACCGGGGCCGGTCGGCGTGGTGCCGCCGCACGGGGCAGCGGCCGCGTCCGGAGCCGACGGGGCGGGATCGGCGCCCCCACCCGCGTCGATGCCGTACGGGCCCGGGCAGGCCGAAGGCCCCGGACGCCCCCCTGGGGAAAGGGAGGTGGCCGGGGCCTTCGGTTACTGGCTTGTGCGCCGCACCCGCGTGGCGAACGCAGGCCGCGTGCGGCGCTGGGGTGCCGGTCAGGAGCGGATGAGAGGGCCCGCTGGGTCCTTCCCGGCGATCACATCGAGTGCTCAGCCCTGGAGGGAGGCAACCTTGGAGGCCAGCGCCGACTTCTTGTTGGCGGCGGCGTTCTTGTGGATGACACCCTTCGACACAGCCTTGTCCAGCTTCCGCGAGGCGACGCGCGCCGCAGCGGTGGCCTTCTCGACGTCGCCGGCGACGACGGCCTCGTTGGCCTTGCGGATGAAGGTGCGGAGCTCGGACTTGACGGACTTGTTGCGCAGGCGCGCCTTCTCGTTCGTCTTGATCCGCTTGATCTGGGACTTGATGTTCGCCACGAAAGAGCCTTTTCAGGTTCAGAGTTTGATCTTCCGGTCGTGTCCCTCCCCCAGACTTCGTCCGGAGGGCGTACGAGACACAGCTGCCCAGGCTACCAGGGGCCCTCGCGGTGGCCCAAACCGAGCGCACTGCCCCGTCCATGGGACCATGGAACCTGCGTACAGATCCGACCCAACGCTTCTGCGACCCGAGAATCAGGACACTGCGTGCCCGCCATCCCCAGCCACGTGCCCGAGCCGAGCCGTACCGACCCGGCGCTGATCCGCAATTTCTGCATCATCGCGCACATCGACCACGGCAAGTCGACGCTTGCCGACCGGATGCTGCAGCTCACCGGTGTCGTCGACCAGCGGCAGATGCGTGCCCAGTACCTCGACCGCATGGACATCGAACGTGAGCGCGGCATCACGATCAAGTCCCAGGCGGTCCGTCTGCCCTGGGCACCCACCTCGGGCGACGGGGTGGGCAAGACGCACATCCTCAACATGATCGACACCCCCGGGCACGTCGACTTCACCTACGAGGTCTCGCGCTCCCTCGCCGCCTGCGAGGGCACGATCCTGCTGGTGGACGCCGCCCAGGGCATCGAGGCGCAGACGCTCGCCAACCTCTACCTGGCGATGGAGAACGACCTCACCATCGTCCCGGTGCTCAACAAGATCGACCTGCCGGCGGCCCAGCCGGAGAAGTTCGCCGAGGAGCTGGCGAACCTGGTCGGCTGCGAGCCCGACGACGTGCTGCGGGTCTCCGCCAAGACCGGCGTCGGCGTGGACGCGCTCCTCGACCGCGTGGTGCAGACCGTCCCGGCGCCGGTCGGAGTCAAGGACGCGCCCGCCCGCGCGATGATCTTCGACTCGGTCTACGACTCGTACCGCGGCGTGGTGACCTACGTCCGTGTGGTCGACGGCACGCTCAACAAGCGCGAGCGCATCCGGATGATGTCCACCGGCGCCACCCACGAGCTGCTGGAGATCGGCTGCAACTCGCCCGAGATGCTGCCCGCCGACGGCCTCTCCGTCGGCGAGGTGGGCTACCTGATCACGGGTGTGAAGGACGTCCGCCAGTCGAAGGTCGGTGACACGATCACCCAGCAGTCCGGCGGCGCGACCGAGGCGCTGGGCGGCTACAAGGACCCCAAGCCCATGGTCTTCTCGGGCCTGTACCCGCTGGACGGGTCCGACTACCCCGAGCTGCGCGAGGCCCTGGACAAGCTCCAGCTCAACGACGCCGCCCTGGTGTACGAGCCGGAGACCTCGGCGGCCCTCGGCTTCGGCTTCCGCGTCGGCTTCCTCGGCCTGCTCCACCTGGACGTGGTCCGCGAGCGCCTGGAGCGCGAGTTCGGCCTGGACCTGATCGCCACCGCGCCGAACGTGGTCTACCGGGTCGTCCTGGAGGACGGCAACGAGATCACGGTCACCAACCCCAGCGAGTTCCCCGAGGGCAAGATCTCGGAGGTGTTCGAGCCGGTCGTGCGCGCCACGATCCTCGCGCCGACCGAGTTCATCGGCTCGATCATGGAGCTGTGCCAGAACCGCCGCGGCACCCTGCTCGGCATGGACTACCTCTCCGAGGACCGGGTCGAGATCCGCTACACCCTGCCCCTCGCCGAGATCGTCTTCGACTTCTTCGACCAGCTGAAGTCCAAGACCCGCGGCTACGCCTCCCTCGACTACGAGCCCACCGGCGAGCAGTCCGCCAGCCTGGTCAAGGTGGACATCCTGCTCCACGGCGACAAGGTCGACGCGTTCTCCGCCATCACCCACAAGGACGCCGCCTACGCGTACGGCGTGCGCCTGGTGGCGAAGCTGCGCGAGCTGATCCCGCGGCAGGCCTTCGAGGTGCCGGTCCAGGCCGCGATCGGTTCCCGGGTCATCGCCCGCGAGACCATCCGCGCCATCCGTAAGGACGTCCTCGCCAAGTGCTACGGCGGTGACATCTCCCGTAAGCGGAAGCTGCTGGAGAAGCAGAAGGAAGGCAAGAAGCGCATGAAGATGGTCGGCTCCGTGGAGGTCCCCCAGGAGGCCTTCATCGCCGTCCTGTCGAGTGACGATTCCGGCGGCAAGAAGAAGTAGCAGTTCGCCGCCGGCCACCCGGCCACTGCGTCCCGAACGGGCCCCCGCGTACACATGCGGGGGCCTGTTTCGTTATGAATCGGCGGCTCAAGGGCTCTTACGCGTCAGGCGGAGGGCCCCTACCCTGATCACTGCCGTTGGTTACCCGCCAGTTACACCCCCTTGGCCGCGAATTTCGCTGTCAGCCCTGTCGGAAGCCGCCGCCCGCCCCCGGGACGGCAGCCCTGCCGCGTGGTCCGGAGGACGTCCGTGAGCGACACACAGACCCTGATCGAGAACCGTCCGCCCACCGTGGCGGCCCTCTTCCTGGAGCGTGTCGCCGCCACGCCCAACGCCGAGGCCTACCGGTACCCGGTGCCCCCCGCCTCCGGCAGCGGCCCCGACGACTGGAGGTCGTTGAGCTGGGGCCAGGCGGCCGAACGGGTCTTCGCCATCGCCGCCGGCCTGATCGACCTGGGCCTCAAGTCGGAGGAACGCGTCGCGCTGGCCTCCAACACCCGCGTCGAGTGGATCCTGAGCGACCTGGGCGTGATGTGCGCGGGCGGTGCGGTCACCACCATCTACCCCAGCACCAACGCCGACGAGTCCGCGTTCATCCTGGAGGACTCCGCCAGCCGGGTGCTGATCGCCGAGGACGCCGCCCAGCTGGCCAAGGCCCGCGAGCGCCGCGCCGACCTGCCGGACCTGCGGCACGTCGTGGTCGTGGAGGCCGCCGATGCGGTCCCCGCCGAGGGCGACCCGGAGGGCTGGGTGATCTCCCTCGCCGATCTGGAGGCCCGCGGCAAGCAGTACCTCACCGAGTACCCGGAGGCGGTCGAGGAGCGCATCGGCGCCATCACCGCCGACCAGCTCGCCACCCTCATCTACACCTCGGGCACCACCGGCCGCCCCAAGGGCGTACGGCTCCCGCACGACAACTGGTCGTACATGGCCAAGGCGACCGTGGCCACCGGCCTGATCACCGCCGAGGACGTGCAGTACCTGTGGCTGCCGCTCGCGCACGTCTTCGGCAAGGTCCTGACCTCCGGCCAGATCGAGGTCGGGCACGTCACCGCCGTGGACGGCCGCATCGACAAGATCGTCGAGAACCTGCCGGTCGTCCAGCCCACCTACATGGCGGCCGTCCCGCGCATCTTCGAGAAGGTCTACAACGGCGCGGCGACCAAGGCCCGCGCCGGCGGCGGTGCCAAGTACAAGATCTTCCAGTGGGCCGTCGGCGTCGCCCGCGAGTACGCCAAGGTCACGCAGGACAACTACCGCCGCACCGGCCGGGCCACCGCCCCCTTCGGCCTCACCACCAAGCACAAGATCGCCGACGCCCTCGTCTACTCCAAGCTCCGCGAGGCCTTCGGCGGCCGGCTGCGCGCCGCCGTCTCCGGCGCCTCCGCCCTGGCCCCCGAGATCGGCTACTTCTTCTCCGGCGCCGGCATCCACATCCTGGAGGGCTACGGCCTGACCGAGTCCAGCGCGGCCTCCTTCGTCAACCCCGGCGAGGCCTACCGCACCGGAACGGTAGGCAAGCCGCTCCCCGGCACCGAGGTCCGCATCGCCGACGACGGCGAGATCCTCCTGCGCGGCCCGGGCATCATGCAGGGCTACCACGGTCAGCCCGAGAAGACCGCCGAGGTGCTGGAGGAGGACGGCTGGCTGCACACGGGCGACATCGGCGAGCTCTCGCCCGACGGCTACCTGCGCATCACGGACCGCAAGAAGGACCTGATCAAGACCTCCGGCGGCAAGTACGTCGCGCCGGCCGAGATCGAGGGCCAGTTCAAGGCGATCTGCCCGTACGTGTCGAGCATCGTCGTGCACGGCGCCGACCGGAACTTCTGCTCCGCCCTCGTCGCCCTCGACGAGGCGGCGATCCTCGGTTGGGCCGCCGAGAACGGGCTGGAAGGCAAGTCGTACGCCGAGGTGCTGGCCGCCCCGGAGACGAACCGGCTGGTCGAGACCTACGTGCAGACCCTCAACGAGGGGCTCCAGCGCTGGCAGACGATCAAGAAGTTCCGGATCCTGCCGCGCGACCTCGACGTGGAGCACGGCGACCTCACGCCCAGCCTGAAGCTGAAGCGGCCTGTCGTCGAGCGTGAGTTCAAGCACCTGATCGACGAGATGTACGAGGGCGCCCGCGAGGCCTGAGCCCTGCGGTACGGGGCCCGGCGGCACGTCGGGCCCCACCGCCGCGCGGCTGCCCGGGCGGCCGCGCGGCCGGGCCCCCTGCCCGCGTACGGGACAATGGGGGCATGCCTTCCGCACTGCCCGACGGCGAGCCCATGCCCGAAGACGGCGCGCTGCCGTCGCACGCCCTGGCCGGCGCCGGGGACCGTCCGCTCGGGTTCTACCTGCACGTCCCGTACTGCGCCACCCGCTGCGGGTACTGCGACTTCAACACCTACACCGCGACCGAGCTGCGCGGCTCCGGCGGCGTGCTCGCCTCCCGGGAGAACTACGCCGACACCCTGGTCGACGAGGTCCGCCTCGCCCGCAAGGTCCTCGGCGACGACCCGCGGGCCGTCCGCACGGTGTTCGTCGGCGGCGGCACGCCGACCCTGCTGCCCGCCGCGCACCTGGTCCGCATGCTCGCGGCGATCCGGGACGAGTTCGGCCTGGCGGAGGACGCCGAGATCACCACCGAGGCCAACCCGGAGTCCGTCGACCCGGCGTACCTGGCCGAGCTGCGGGCCGGCGGCTTCAACCGGATCTCCTTCGGCATGCAGAGCGCGAAGCAGCACGTCCTGAAGGTGCTCGACCGCACGCACACCCCGGGCCGCCCCGAGGCCTGCGTCGCAGAGGCCCGCCGGGCCGGCTTCGAGCACGTCAACCTGGACCTGATCTACGGCACTCCGGGGGAGTCGGACGACGACTGGCGCGCCTCGCTCGACGCCGCGCTCGGCGCCGGCCCGGACCACGTCTCGGCGTACGCCCTGATCGTCGAGGAGGGCACCCAGCTCGCCCGCCGGATCCGCCGCGGCGAGGTCCCCATGACCGACGACGACGTCCACGCGGACCGGTACCTGATCGCGGACGAGGTGCTCGCCGCGGCCGGCTACTCCTGGTACGAGGTCTCCAACTGGGCCACCTCCGAGGCCGGCCGCTGCCTGCACAACGAGCTGTACTGGCGGGGCGCGGACTGGTGGGGCGCGGGCCCCGGCGCGCACAGCCACGTGGGCGGCGTGCGCTGGTGGAACGTGAAGCACCCCGGCGCCTACGCGGCCGCGCTGGCCGGGGGCCGTTCCCCCGGGGCGGGCCGCGAGCAGCTGTCCGAGGAGGACCGGCGCGTCGAGCGGATCCTGCTGGAGCTCCGGCTCGTGGACGGCTGCCCGCTGTCCCTGTTGGCCCCGGCCGGCCTGGCGGCCTCCCGCCGCGCCGTGGAGGACGGCCTGCTGGAGCCGGGCCCGTACGCGGCCGGGCGCGCCGTGCTCACCCTGCGGGGCCGGCTGCTGGCCGACGCCGTGGTCCGGGACCTGGTCGACTGACGCCGGCCGGTCAGGCCGTGACGTGGTCGATCAGGTGCTCCACCGAGCCCAGCAGGGCGGGCTCCAGGTCCTTGTACGAGGTCACCCGGGACAGGATGTGCTGCCAGGCGGCCCCGGTGTTCTCCGGCCAGCCCAGCGCCCGGCACACGCCCGTCTTCCAGTCCTGGCCCCGCGGGACCTGCGGCCAGGCCGGGATGCCCAGCGCGGACGGCTTCACGGCCTGCCAGACGTCCACGTACGGGTGGCCCAGCACCAGCACGTCTTCGCAGGCGACCGCCGCCGCGATCCGGGACTCCTTCGAGCCGGGGACCAGGTGGTCGACCAGGACGCCCAGGCGGGCGTCCGGGCCGGGCGCGAACTCGGCGACGACGGCGGGCAGGTCGTCGACGCCCTCCAGGTACTCCACGACGACGCCCTCGATCCGCAGGTCGTCGCCCCACACCCGCTCGACCAGCTCGGCGTCGTGCCGGCCCTCCACGTAGATCCGCCCCGCCCGCGCGACCCGGGCCCGCGCCCCCGGGACGGCGATCGAGCCCGAGGCCGTGCGCAGCGGCGCCGCCGGGGCCCGGGCGGGCCGGACCAGGGTGACCACGGCGCCCTCCAGGAGGAAGCCGCGCGGCTGGAGCGGGAAGACGCGCCGCTTGCCGAAGCGGTCCTCCAGGGTCACCGTGCCCGCCTCGCAGGCCACCACGGCGCCGCAGAAGTCCGTACCTGCCACCTCGACCACCAGGTCGGGCTCGGCCGGCACCTCCGGCACGGTCCCGGCACGCTTCCACGGCGGGGTCAGGTCGGGGGAGTACTCACGCATCGGGCCGACCCTGGGAGAGCGGGCCCGAGCCGGAGTCCGACACCCCGAACCTGGCCGCCAGTGCGTCGCGTTGCGCGCGGACGAAGGCCGCGTCGACCACCGCCCCGTGCCCCGGCACGTACAGGGCGTCCTCCCCGCCCAGGGCCAGCAGTCGGTCCATGGCCGCCGGCCACTGTGCGGGGACCGCGTCCTTGCCCGCCTGGGGCTCGCCGGACTCCTCGACGAGGTCCCCGCAGAACACCGTCTCCCGCTCGCCCGGCACGAACACGGCGAGGTCGTAGCGGGTGTGGCCGGGCCCCACATTGGCCAGCAGCACCTGCACACCGCCCAGGTCCAGCGTCCACTCGCCCGACACCAGGTGCCGCGGCGGCACCAGCAGGTCGGTCGCCTCGGCGGCCTCGGCCGCGTCCAGGCCCTGGCGCACCGCGCCGTCCCGGAGCTCCTCGCGTCCCGAGACGAGGTCGCCGTCCAGCCCGACCGCCCCGTAGACCTCGGCCCCGGAGAAGGCCGCCCCGCCCAGGACGTGATCGAAATGGCCGTGCGTGAATGCGAGATGGGTCACGCGCCGGCCCGTCAGCCGCTCGGCCTCCGCCCTGAGCGCGGCCCCCTCCCGAACGCTCGAACCGGGGTCGATCATGAGGACGGAGTCGTCCCCGACCACCAGTCCCACGGTGCAATCCCACACCGGAAGGCGCTTGCGGCCGGTCCGCGGCGTCAAACGTTCCCAGTTCGTGTCTTCCCAACGTAGGTCCATGCCGCGACGCTACCTGGCGGGCCACCCTTGCTAGCCGCGTACTGCCCGGCCGTACACTGGCCGGGGGATCTCTGGCACTCCGACGAGGTGAGTGCCAGAAGCAGTGGACCACGACGACCCGCATCACAGCTGGAGGTGTGCGCGATGCTCAGTGAACGCAGACTCGAGGTGCTCCGCGCCATCGTCCAGGACTACGTCGGGACGGAGGAGCCGGTGGGCTCCAAGGCGCTGACCGAGCGCCACAAGCTCGGCGTCTCGCCCGCCACCGTGCGCAACGACATGGCCGTCCTGGAGGATGAGGGCTACATCGCCCAGCCGCACACCAGTGCCGGCCGGATCCCCACGGACAAGGGCTACCGCCTCTTCGTCGACAAGCTGGCGGACGTCAAGCCGCTCTCGACGCCGGAGCGGCGGGCCATCCAGAACTTCCTCGACGGCGCCGTCGACCTCGACGACGTCATCGGCCGGACGGTGCGGCTGCTCGCGCAGCTGACCCGCCAGGTCGCGATCGTGCAGTACCCCTCGCTGACCCGCTCCACGGTCCGCCACGTCGAACTGCTCGCGCTGGCGCCCGCGCGCCTGATGCTCGTGCTGATCACCGACACCGGCCGGGTCGAGCAGCGGCTGGTGGACTGCCAGACGCCGTTCTCCGAGGCCTCGCTGGCCGATCTTCGGGCGCGGCTGAACAGCAGGGTCGTGGGTCGCAGGTTCACCGACGTGCCGAGGCTCGTGCAGGACCTGCCCGAGGCCTTCGAGCTCGACGACCGGGTCACGGTCACGACCGTGCTGCAGACACTTCTGGAGACGCTGGCGGAAGAGGCGGAGGAGCGGCTGATGATCGGCGGCACCGCCAATCTGACGCGCTCCGGGCACGATTTCCCCTTGACGATCAGGCCGGTGCTGGAGGCGCTGGAGGAGCAGGTCGTGCTCCTCAAGCTACTCGGCGAGGCCAGTGAATCGGGCATGGCTGTACGAATCGGGCACGAGAACGCCTACGAGGGACTGAACTCCACGTCCGTCGTGTCGGTCGGCTACGGTTCGGGCGGCGAAACTGTCGCCAAACTCGGCGTGGTCGGACCGACCCGCATGGACTACCCCGGAACGATGGGAGCGGTACGCGCAGTGGCACGTTACGTCGGACAGATCCTGGCGGAGTCGTAAGTGGCCACGGACTACTACGCCGTACTCGGCGTGCGCCGCGACGCATCGCAGGACGAGATCAAGAAGGCCTTCCGCCGCCTCGCGCGCGAACTCCACCCGGACGTCAACCCGGACCCGAAGACGCAGGAGCGCTTCAAGGAGATCAACGCCGCGTACGAGGTGCTCTCGGACCCGCAGAAGAAGCAGGTCTACGACCTCGGCGGCGACCCGCTGTCCTCCTCGGGCGGCGGTGGCGCGGGCGGCTTCGGTGCGGGCGGCTTCGGCAACTTCTCCGACATCATGGACGCCTTCTTCGGCCAGGCGGCGCAGCGCGGCCCGCGCTCGCGGACCCGCCGCGGCCAGGACGCCATGATCCGCCTCGACCTGGAGCTGGACGAGGCGGCGTTCGGCACGACCAAGGACATCCAGGTCGACACCGCCGTGGTCTGCACCACCTGCTCCGGCGAGGGTGCCGCACCCGGCACCTCCGCGCAGACGTGTGACATGTGCCGTGGCCGCGGTGAGGTGTCGCAGGTCACCCGGTCCTTCCTGGGCCAGGTCATGACCTCGCGCCCCTGCCCCCAGTGCCAGGGCTTCGGCACCGTCGTCCCGACCCCGTGCCCCGAGTGCGCGGGCGACGGCCGGGTCCGCTCCCGCCGCAGCCTCACGGTCAAGATCCCGGCGGGCGTCGAGAACGGCACCCGGATCCAGCTCGCGGGCGAGGGCGAGGTCGGCCCCGGCGGCGGCCCCGCCGGCGACCTGTACGTGGAGATCCACGAGCTTCCGCACCCGATCTTCCAGCGGCGCGGCGACGACCTGCACTGCACGGTGACCATCCCCATGACGGCGGCGGCCCTCGGCACCAAGTGCCCGCTGGAGACGCTCGACGGCATGGAGGAGGTCGACATCCGGCCCGGCACCCAGTCCGGCCAGTCGATCCCCCTGCACGGCCGCGGCGTGACGCACCTGCGCGGCGGCGGCCGCGGCGACCTGATCGTCCACGTCGAGGTCCAGACCCCGGGCAAGCTGGACGCCCAGCAGGAGGAGCTGCTGCGCCAGCTCGCCAAGCTGCGCGGCGAGGAGCGGCCGATGGGCCAGTTCGCGCCGGGTCAGCAGGGCCTCTTCAGCCGCCTGAAGGACGCGTTCAACGGCCGCTGAGCGGTTCGGGGAACACCCGTCGCACACCGCGCACACCGCGCACGAGCCCGGTCCGGGGGAGCCCCGGGCCGGGCTCGGCGCACGCCGGGGGAAGGCGGGCCGGACGGGGCGGTCGCAGTGATTCGGCGCCGTGGGCGGGACGTGGCACGATGCAGGACATGTCCTTGGCGCTGAGCGGTCCCCACCGGTACCCGATCGTGCAGGCTCCCATGGCGGGCGGGGCCTCCTGCCCGCCGCTCGCCGCCGCCGTGTGCGAGGCGGGCGCCCTGGGCTTCCTGGCCGGCGGCTACAAGACCGCCGACGGCATGTACCAGGAGGTCAAACGGCTGCGCGCGCTCACCCGGCGCCCCTTCGGCGTGAACCTCTTCATGCCGCAGACCGGCCCCGTCGACCAGGCCGCCGTCGAGGCCTACCGGGGCCAACTCGCCGGTGAGGCCGCTTGGTACGACGTCTCGATCGCCGAGGAGGACACCCTCGGCACCAGCGACGACGGCTACGACGCCAAGCTCGCGATCCTGCTGGAGGACCCGGTCCCGGTGGTGTCGTTCACCTTCGGCTGCCCGACCCCCCTCGTCCTCGCCTCCCTCCGCAAGGCGGGCACGTACAGCATCGTCACCGTCACGTCGGTCGACGAGGCCCGCGCCGCCCAGGCAGCGGGCGCCGACGCCGTCTGCGTCCAAGGCGTCGAGGCCGGCGGCCACCAGGGAACGCACCGCGACGACCCGCAGGCCGACGCCACGGCCGGGGTCGGCCTGCTCGCGCTCGTGGCGCAGGTGCGCGAGGCGGTGGGCCTCCCGATCATCGCAGCGGGCGGGCTGATGCGCGGCTCCCAGATCGCGGCGCTGCTGGCGGCCGGAGCCGAGGCCGCCCAGCTCGGCACGGCGTTCCTCGCCTGCCCGGAGTCCGGGGCGCACCCCATGCACAAGAAGGCGCTGACGGACCCCCTGTTCCCGCACACCGAGCTCACCAGGGCGTTCTCCGGGCGCCCGGCCCGCGGCCTGGTGAACCGCTTCATGCGGGAGCACGGCCCCTACGCCCCGGCCGCGTACCCGCAGATCCACCACATGACCGCGGGGCTGCGCAAGGCGGCCGCCGCGGCCGGCGACCCGCAGGGCATGGCCCTGTGGGCCGGGCAGGGGCACCGGCTGGCGCGGGCGCTGCCGGCGGGGGAGCTGGTGGAGGTGCTGGCGGCGGAACTGGCCGAGGCACAGAGCGCGTTGAACGACTTGCAGCAGAGGAGTACGTCATGACCGCACCCGTGTTCGTGGTCGAAGAGGTCCCCGGGGGGCCGAAGTTCGTCCTGGACGGCCCGGAGGGCCGGCACGCGGTGTCCGTGAAGCGGCTGAACCCGGGCGAGGCGCTGGTCCTCACCGACGGCCGCGGCGGCTGGGCCGAGGCCGTGGTCGAGGCGGCCGAGGGCAAGGACCGGCTCGCCGTGTCGGTGTCCGCGACGGGCCGCGAACCGGAGCCGGAGGTCCGGATCACCGTGGTCCAGGCCCTGCCGAAGGGCGACCGCGGCGAGGTGGCGGTCGAGACCATGACCGAGACCGGCGTGGACGCGATCGTCCCCTGGCAGGCCTCGCGCTGCATCACCCAGTGGCGCGGCGACCGCGGCGCCAAGTCGCTGGCCAAGTGGCGCAACACCGCGCGGGAGGCGGGCAAACAGTCCCGCCGGGTCCGCTTCCCCGAGGTGGCCGAGGCCATGACCACCAAGCAGGTCGCGGCCCTGCTGGCCGACGCCGACCTGGCCGTGGTGCTCCACGAGGACCGCAACCACCCCTCGGGCGCCCTGGCCACGGCCGACCTCCCGAAGGCCGGATCCATCGTCCTCGTGGTCGGCCCCGAGGGCGGGGTATCGCCCGATGAACTGGCCCTCTTCGCGGAGGCGGGCGCGCACCCCTTCCGCCTGGGGCCCTCGGTGCTGCGCACCTCCACGGCGGGCACCGCGGCGGCGGCGGTCCTGTTGGCCCGTACCGGCCGCTGGTCATGAAATTTCCGCTGGCCCAGGGGCGGCGCCGGATACGATCTCCACGCTGATCAGCAGCGGCACGGGCGGCACCGCCCGGGTCGCCGCACCTCGCCACACCTGACCACACCTCAGCACACTTCAGCACTCCTCACCTCACGGAAGGCACATCGATGGCCGGGGAACCGCAGGCGGACTGCCTGTTCTGCAAGATCGTCGCGGGGCAGGTCCCGGCGACCGTGGTCCTGGAGACCGAGACGGTCGTCGCCTTCCGGGACATCAACCCGCAGGCGCCCACGCACGTGCTCGTCATTCCCAAGGCGCACTACCCCGACGCCGCGTCGCTGGCCGCCGCGTCGCCGGAGCTCACCGCCGACGTGCTGCGGGAGGCCGGAGCCATCGCCGCCCAGGAGAAGGTCGACGACCACGGCTACCGGATCGTGTTCAACACCGGCTCCGGCGCGGGCCAGACGGTCTTCCACGCGCACGCGCACGTCCTCGGCGGCCGCGGCCTGCAGTGGCCCCCGGGATAACACCGTGTCCGTACGCGAATTCGTGGTCCTGGGCACCGCCAGCCAGGTGCCCACCCGCCACCGCAACCACAACGGCTACCTCCTGCGCTGGGACGGAGAGGGGATCCTCTTCGACCCGGGCGAAGGGACCCAGCGCCAGATGCTCCGCGCGGGGGTGGCCGCGCACGACATCAACCGGATCTGCGTCACCCACTTCCACGGCGACCACAGCCTCGGCCTCGCAGGGGTGATCCAGCGCATCAACCTCGACCAGGTCCCGCACCCGGTCACCGCGCACTACCCGGCCTCCGGACAGGAGTTCTTCGACCGCCTCCGGTACGCCACCGCCTACCGGGAGACCGTGCAGCTGCGCGAGGAGCCCGTGGCGCAGGACGGGACGCTGGCCGAGGGGCCCTCCTACGTCCTCCTGGCCCGCCGCCTGTCCCATCCGGTGGAGTCCTTCGGCTACAGGCTCACCGAGCCCGACGGACGCCGCATGCTGCCCGAACTCCTCGCCCGGCACGGCATCAAGGGGCCGGACGTGGGACGGATCCAGCGCGAGGGCCGGCTGGACGGGGTCACCCTCGACGACGTCAGCGAGCTGCGGCCCGGCCAGAGCTTCGCCTTCGTCATGGACACCAGGCTCTGCCCCGGCGTGGAGGAACTCGCCGAGGGGTGCGACATGCTGGTCATCGAGTCCACCTTCCTCGACGAGGACGCCCGGCTGGCCGCCGACCACGGGCACCTGACCGCCGGGCAGGCGGCCCGCGTCGCCCGCGAGGGGGGTGTGCGCCACCTGGTGCTGACGCACTTCTCGCAGCGCTACGGCGACCCCTTCGCGTTCGAGCGCCAGGCGCGCGCGGCCGGCTTCGAGGGCGAGCTGACCATCGCAGCGGACCTCGCACGGGTGCCCCTGCCCAAGCGGCGCCAGGACTGACGGGGCTTCGGCCGGTGCGGCCGGCGGCGTCCCCGTCGCGGGGGCACGGGCGCCGGGCATCGGGTGTAGGGCGTCGAGCATCGGGCGTAGGGCGTCGAGCGTCGGCCTCACTGCCGGGCCGTTCCGCGGAGCGGCCCGGCAGTGATGTACGCCACACTGGGGTTTCAGTCCGGCCCGGACGGGCAGGGCTGCCGGCCTTCCGCCGGAACGGCCGCCGGCAGGAACGACCCTTCGCGCCGATCGGGGAGTGCACCGTGACCAACCGGGACAGCCGACTCAGCCGCAGCGCCGACCTGGACCCGCTCGGTCCGCTGCGCGACCCCCACGACCCGGGGTGCGACGTCTTCCTGACCGGCGCGGTCTTCCTCGACATCATCTTCACCGGCCTCGACTCCGCCCCCGTTCGCGGTACGGAGTCCTGGGCGCGCGGCATGGGCTCCAGCCCCGGCGGGGTGGCCAACATGGCCACTGCCCTCGCCCGGCTCGGCCTGCGCACCTCGCTGGCCGCGGCCTTCGGGGACGACCACTACGGCGAGTACTGCTGGGACGCCCTGGAGCACGGCGAGGGCATCGACCTGTCCATGTCACGGACCATCCCCGGCTGGCACAGCCCGGTCACGGTCTCGATGGCGTACGAGGGCGAGCGCACGATGGTCTCGCACGGCCACGAGGCGCCGCCCCCGGCCGGCCCCGACCCCTTCCCGCAGTGCCCGCCGCGCACGCGGGCGGCCGTGGCCTCGCTGGCCCCGGGCCGGGCGGACGGCTGGATCGGGGAGGCGGCCCGCCGCGGGGCGCGGATCTTCGCGGACGTGGGCTGGGACGAGACGGGGCGGTGGGACCTCGGCGCGCTGGCCGACCTGGAGCACTGCGAGGCGTTCCTGCCGAACGCGGGGGAGGCGATGCGGTACACGCGGACCGAGTGCCCGAGAGCGGCGGCGCGGGCGCTGGCCGAGCGGGTTCCGGTCGCCGTGGTCACGCTGGGTCCGGAGGGCTCGTACGCGGTGGATTCGAGGACCGGGGAGACGGCGGAGGTGGCGGGCATCGCGGTGGACGAACTGGACCCGACCGGGGCCGGGGACGTCTACGTCGCCGGGTTCGTCACGGGCACGCTGGCCGGATGGCCGCTGGCCGACCGGCTCGCCTTCGCGGGCCTGACGGCGGCCCTGTCGGTCCAGGAGTTCGGCGGTTCCTTGTCCGCCCCGGGTTGGCCCGAGGTGGCCCATTGGTGGCAGACGGCCCCGGACGGGCTGCGGGCCCGCTACGGCTTCCTGGACGAGCTGCTCCCTCGGGACGCGGCCCGGGCGCCCCGGCGCCGGGCGGTCCCGACGATCGGCTTCCGCCACTTTGCGTAGCGGCACGGGCGCGGGACCGTGGGCGGGCCCCGCACCCGGCCCGGCCGGCCCGTGACCGCCGGGTGCGAGGCGCCGGAAAACCTCTCGGTGCAGCCGCCGCGGCGACGTACCCTTGGTACTCCGGAGGTCGTCGATCGGCGCGGCCCCTCAGCGGGAGGTATGTGCAGGCCACAGTGCCGGCCCATGACTCAGACACCGACAGCTCACACCCCGGCGCAGGGACAGGCGCGAGCCCACTTCACCGTTCCGGCGAGCCACCCGATGGTTGCGGTGCTCGGCCCTGGTGACGCCCTGCTGCGGGTGATCGAGAAGGCCTTCCCGAAGGCCGACATCCATGTTCGGGACAACCAGGTCAGCGCGATCGGTGAAGCGGCGGAAGTCCGTCTGATCCAGCGCCTGTTCGACGAGATGATGCTCGTGCTCCGCACCGGGCAGCCGATGACGGAGGACGCAGTGGAACGCTCGATCGCCATGCTCAGGGCGAGCGACAACGGCAACGGTCCGCAGGAAACCCCTGCCGAGGTGCTCACACAGAACATCCTCTCCAGCCGCGGCCGTACCATCCGCCCCAAGACCCTGAACCAGAAGCGGTACGTCGACGCGATCGACAAGCACACGATCGTTTTCGGCATCGGCCCCGCCGGTACGGGCAAGACCTACCTCGCCATGGCCAAGGCGGTCCAGGCCCTGCAGTCCAAGCAGGTCAGCCGGATCATCCTGACCCGACCGGCCGTCGAGGCCGGAGAGCGGCTCGGCTTCCTGCCCGGCACGCTCTTCGACAAGATCGACCCGTACCTGCGCCCGCTGTACGACGCGCTGCACGACATGCTCGACCCGGACTCGATCCCCCGGCTCATGGCCAACGGGACGATCGAGGTCGCCCCCCTCGCATACATGCGGGGACGCACCCTCAATGACGCCTTCGTGGTGCTCGACGAGGCGCAGAACACGAGCCCCGAGCAGATGAAGATGTTCCTGACCCGGCTCGGCTTCGACTCGAAGATCGTCATCACCGGTGACGTCACCCAGGTCGACCTCCCCGGCGGCACCAAGTCCGGCCTGCGCCAGGTCCAGTCGATCCTGGAGGGGATCAAGGACATCCACTTCTCGCGGCTCACGTCCGAGGATGTCGTCCGGCACAAGCTGGTCGGCCGTATCGTCGATGCGTACGAGAAGTACGACGACAGCCAGGCGGACCGGGAACCCCGGCCGGCCCGGAACGGCACCCAGCGGAAGTAGAACCCAGCGCACCATGTCGATCGACGTCAACAACGAGTCCGGAACCGAGGTCGACGAGCGGGCGATCCTCGACATCGCCCGCTACGCGCTCACCCGCATGCGGATCCACCCCCTGTCCGAGCTGTCCGTCATCGTCGTCGACGAGGACGCCATGGAGCAGCTCCACATCCAGTGGATGGACCTGCCCGGACCCACCGACGTCATGTCCTTCCCGATGGACGAGCTGCGTCCGCCGGCCAAGGACGACGAGGAGCCCCCGCAGGGGCTCCTCGGCGACATCGTGCTCTGCCCCGAGGTGGCGAAGAAGCAGGGCGAGGACGCCCCGACCCGGCACTCCATGGACGAGGAGCTCCAGCTCCTGACCGTCCACGGCGTCCTGCACCTGCTGGGCTACGACCACGAGGAGCCGGACGAGAAGGCCGAGATGTTCGGCCTCCAGGCGGCCATCGTCGACGGCTGGCGCAGCGAGCGCGGCCTGACGGGCCCGTCCCCGGCCCCGACCGTCTCGTGACCGCCCCGCAACTGATCGCCGGGGCGGTCCTGCTGGTGGTGGTCGCCTGGTTCGCGGCCTGCGCCGAGTCCGGCCTCGCCCGGGTCTCCAGCTTCCGCGCCGAACAGGCCGTACGGGAGGGCCGGCGGGGCAGCGAGAAGCTGCTCCAGGTCGCCCAGGACACCACCCGCTACCTCAACGTCGCCCTGCTGCTGCGGGTGACCTGCGAGATGGCGGCGGGGGTGCTCGTCACGTACGTCTGCCTCGATGCCCTCGGCGAGAACTGGAAGGCGCTGCTCACCGCGATCGCCGTGATGGTCCTGGTCTCCTTCGTGGCCGTCGGCGTCTCGCCGCGCACCATCGGCCGCCAGCACCCGCTCGGCACGGCGACGGCAGCCGCGTACGTCCTGGTCCCGCTCGCCCGCGTCATGGGGCCCGTCCCGCAGCTGCTGATCCTCATCGGCAACGCCCTCACCCCCGGCAAGGGGTTCCGCAAGGGGCCGTTCGCCTCCGAGGCCGAGCTGCGCGCGATGGTCGACCTGGCCGAGAGGGAGTCGCTGATCGAGGACGAGGAGCGCCGGATGGTGCACCAGGTCTTCGAGCTGGGAGACACCCTGGTGCGCGAGGTGATGGTGCCCCGCACCGATCTGGTCTGCATCGAGCGGTACAAGACGATCCGCCAGGCGACGACGCTGGCGCTGCGCTCGGGCTTCTCGCGCATCCCGGTGACCGGGGAGAACGAGGACGACATCGTCGGGATCGTGTACTTGAAGGACCTGGTCCGCAAGACGCACATCAGCCGGGACGCGGAGTCCGACCTGGTCTCCACGGCCATGCGGCCGGCGGTGTTCGTACCGGACACCAAGAACGCGGGCGACCTGTTGCGCGAGATGCAGCAGGTGCGCAACCACGTCGCCGTCGTCATCGACGAGTACGGTGGCACGGCCGGCATCGTCACCATCGAGGACATCCTGGAGGAGATCGTCGGCGAGATCACCGACGAGTACGACCGGGAGCTCCCGCCCGTCGAGGACCTCGGCGAGGACCGCTACCGGGTCACGGCCCGCCTCGACATCACCGACCTCGGTGAGCTGTTCAAGGTCGAGGCCTTCGACGACGAGGACGTCGAGACGGTCGGCGGACTCCTGGCCAAGGCCCTCGGCCGGGTGCCCATCGCGGGTGCCTCGGCAGTGGTCGAGCTGCCCGACGGGCGGCCGCTGCGGCTGACGGCCGAGGCTCCGGCCGGACGCCGGAACAAGATCGTGACCGTGCTCGTGGAGCCGGTGGCCCCGGTGGAGACCGAGGGCGGCGGGACGGAGGAGGAATGACCCCGGCGGAGCTGCGAGCCTTCTGCCTGAGTTTCAACGCGGCGGTGGAGGAGTTCCCCTTCAACCCCGAGACCTCGGTGTTCAAGGTGATGGGGAAGGTGTTCGCCCTGTCGTCCCTCGACGCGGAGCCGCTGAAGGTGAACCTCAAGTGCGAGCCCGAGCTGGCGGTGCGGCTGCGTGCCGAGCACGCGGCGATCGTGCCGGGCTGGCACATGAACAAGCGGCACTGGAACACGGTGACGGTGGGCGGGCCCGGCTCCCTGCCCGACGCGATGGTCCGGGAGCTCGTCGAGGACAGCTACGACCTGGTGGTCGCGGGCCTGCCGAGGGCGGAGCGGCTGCGGCTGGACCGGCCCTGACCGGACCGGACCTGACCGGACCGGCCCTGACCGGACCGGGGACCGGGCCGCCGGGTGGTGCCCCCTCCGGTGGGCCCGCCGGGGGTGGGACGAACGTCACTGTCGTCCCCGACCTCCGGCCCGAGGCATTTCCTTCACCTGCCCTTATGTTGGTCCAGGCCAACCCTTGAACAGGGGTGACGCGGGGGACAGCACGGGGGACGGAGGGGAGAGCGCCTCGGCGGGGCCGTCGTAC
>NZ_JBHWJJ010000103.1:0-30125 GCF_042732005.1 Streptomyces sp. NPDC059851
CCCCGGTCCTGGCGGACCGGGGCGCTGCGGGAAGTCAGTGGCTCGGAGCGAGCATCACGAGGACCCATGGCGGCCGGACCGTCCGGTGCCATAGGTAAAGAGGAAGCTCAGCTGCTTGCGCACGAAATGGATTATTGCCAACCGTCCCGTTCTGGGCCAACCCGGCCCGGATGCTGAGACGGGTCGGCGGTGCGGGTGCAGCGCGCTACGCGCCGAGGTAGGCGGTCGGCGAGAGCCACGCCGGACGGGGCAGGCCGAAGTGCTCCTCCAGCATCAGCTCGGCCTGCGTGAGCGCGCCGTAGACCCAGCCCTGTCCGGTCGACCACGCCGATCCGCAGACGTACAGATCGGCGTCGGGCAGCGGGTGACGCATCCGCGGCATGACCTCCCAGCTCTTCGCCCCCACCCGCCAGAAGTGGTAGGCCGCTCCGTACGGGTCCCGCACCAATCCTGGAAGTAGGCAGCCGTCGGGTCGGGGATGCGGACGTCGGTGCCGTGGAGCTCGCGCAGCTGGCGCTGCGCCTCGTCGACCAGCGTGCCCGGTGCCGCGTCCCTCGGCCGTGGCTGCCGGGTCACCGCCACCGGGGCGAGGCGGTTCGGCCGGCGCAGCAGCCCGTTCCAGAACTCCACGGCGCTGGTGTCGTTGTAGGAGGCCATCAGCAGGGCGTTGCGGTTGGCGGGGTCGGCCCCGGCTTGGTCCCCCTCGACCCCCCAGTAGTAGACCTGGCGCAGCGGCAGGTCGGTCACCGAGCGGCCCGCACGCAGGCCGAGGTCCTCCCACCACGGCCGGTCGTAGCCGAGGAAGGGCTTGGAGGCCGGCCTCGGGATGATCGAGCCGAGGTCGGACAGGACGCGCCGCGCGCGCCGTGATGCGCCCGTCGCCCTGCGTCGCGGCGGCTCCGGTTCGGACGGTGAGACGAAAACGGTCGGCGCGTCCCCCGTTAGAATTGACAAAACAGCCCCCTCTTCCGCCGGAAGGCCGTCCCGTGCCAGAAGCACCCTCCGCCGCCCACGACGCCGCCCCGGACACGGTTCTCGTCGTCGACTTCGGCGCCCAGTACGCCCAGCTCATCGCCCGCCGCGTCCGCGAGGCACGGGTCTACAGCGAGATCGTGCCGAGCACGATGCCCGTGGCCGAGATGCTGGCCAAGAACCCCAAGGCGATCATCCTGTCCGGCGGCCCGTCCTCGGTGTACGAAGAGGGCGCGCCGCAGCTCGACCGCTCCCTGTTCGAGGCCGGCGTCCCGGTCTTCGGCATGTGCTACGGCTTCCAGCTGATGGCGACCACCCTCGGCGGCACGGTCGACAACACCGGCTCCCGCGAGTACGGCCGCACCCCGCTGGCCGTCAGCAAGACCGGCTCGACCCTGTTCGAGGGCACCCCCGAGCACCAGTCCGTGTGGATGTCGCACGGCGACGCCTGCTCCAAGGCGCCCGAGGGCTTCACCGTCACCGCGTCGACCGACGTCGTCCCGGTCGCGGCCTTCGAGAACGACGAGAAGAAGCTGTACGGCGTGCAGTACCACCCCGAGGTGATGCACTCCACGCACGGCCAGCAGGTGCTGGAGCACTTCCTCTACCGGGGCGCGGGCCTGCAGCCCACCTGGACCACCGGCAACATCGTCGAGGAGCAGATCGCGGCCATCCGCGCCCAGGTCGGCGACAAGCGCGCCATCTGCGGCCTGTCCGGCGGCGTGGACTCCGCGGTCGCCGCGGCCCTCGTGCAGAAGGCCATCGGCTCCCAGCTGACCTGCGTGTACGTCGACCACGGCCTGATGCGCAAGGGCGAGACCGAGCAGGTCGAGAAGGACTTCGTCGCGGCCACCGGCGTGCAGCTGAAGGTCGTCGACGCGCAGGAGCGCTTCCTGAACGCGCTGGCCGGCGTCTCCGACCCGGAGACCAAGCGCAAGATCATCGGCCGCGAGTTCATCCGCGTCTTCGAGCAGGCCCAGGCCGAGATCATCGCCGAGGCCGAGGGCGGCCCGGACGTGGCCTTCCTGGTCCAGGGCACCCTGTACCCGGACGTCGTCGAGTCCGGCGGCGGCACCGGCACCGCCAACATCAAGTCCCACCACAACGTGGGCGGCCTCCCCGAGGACATCGAGTTCCAGCTCGTCGAGCCGCTGCGCCAGCTGTTCAAGGACGAGGTCCGGATGGTCGGCCAGGAGCTCGGCCTGCCCGAGGAGATCGTCCAGCGCCAGCCCTTCCCCGGCCCGGGCCTGGGCATCCGCATCGTCGGCGAGGTCACCAAGGAGCGCCTGGACCTGCTGCGCGAGGCCGACGCCATCGCCCGCCAGGAGCTCACGGCGGCCGGCCTCGACCGGGAGATCTGGCAGTGCCCGGTGGTCCTGCTGGCCGACGTCCGCAGCGTCGGCGTGCAGGGCGACGGCCGCACCTACGGCCACCCGATCGTGCTGCGCCCCGTCTCCTCCGAGGACGCCATGACCGCGGACTGGACCCGCATGCCGTACGAGGTCCTGGCCCGGATCTCGACCCGCATCACCAACGAGGTCAAGGACGTCAACCGCGTCGTCCTCGACTGCACCAGCAAGCCCCCGGGCACCATCGAATGGGAGTAGTCAGCATGGGCTGACTCCCGCCCGAGCCCGCGGCGAAGCCGCCACCCCGTCCGGGGGTGGCGGCTTCGCCCTTTCCCGGCCCCCTCCGGGTCCCCCTCTGGCGGGTTGAGGGGCCCGCCGGTACCTTGCGCGCCAGCCGCCGCTCCGGCGCCGCGGCCGCGCCGACCGCTGCGACCGAGGAGGGCCGCCATGCCGGACCAGCCCGAGCCCCAGCCCGCGCCCGCGCCGGTGCCCGAGGACCGGCTGCGCTTCGAGATGCCGCCGGTCCACACCGGTCCGGCGCAGGAGCGCGCGTACCGCAAGGAGCGGCTCGCCGGCGCGCTGCGCCTGTTCGGCCGGCTCGGGTACGAGGAGGGGGTCGCCGGGCAGGCCACCGCGCGCGACCCCGAGTACGGGGACTGCTACTGGGTGAACCCCTTCGGGCGGGCGTTCGCCTCGCTGACCGCCGAGGACCTGCTCCTCGTCGACGGAGACGGGCGCGTGGTGCAGGGGGAGCGGCGGGTGAACCAGCTGGCCTTCGCCCTGCACGCGGCCGTGCACCGGGCCCGGCCCGACACCGTGGCCGTGGTCCGCGTGCACGGCCCGTACGGGAGGGCGCTCGCCGCGCTCGGCGAGCTGCTCGCCCCGGTCACCCAGGAGGCCTGCGCGTTCTACGAGGACCACGCCCTCGTCGACCAGTACACGGCGGGGGCCGGCGACCCCGCCGAGTGCCGGCGCATCGCCCGGGCCCTCGGCCCGTACAAGGCGCTGGTCCTGCGCAACCACGGGCTGCTGACGGTCGGGGACTCCGTGGACGCGGCCGCCTGGTGGTGCGTCGCGGCCGAGCGGGCGGCCCAGGTGCAGCTGATCGCGCGGGCCGCGGGCAAGCCGGTGCCGATCGACCACCGGTCCGCGCTCGCGGCGCGGGAGCGGTTCGGCACGGACCTCGCGGCCTGGGCCGCCTACCAGCCCCTGTGGCAGTCCGTGCAGGGAGACCGTACGGCGGGCGCGCGGGCTACACCGGGCGGGTGACGTCAACATCATGAACGGTTAATCACCTGCTCTGACATCGTGCGCAATCCGGAGCACTGCCGCAGTGGTGCACAATTCGCTGGCATTGCACCGTAGTTCAGAGAGGCGGCAGGCGCGTGGCTGTCCACCCGATCTCCCTTGTGCCCCACGGCGGCGCATGCACCTGCGACGCCTGCCCGCACGGCGCACAGGAGGGCCACCGGCGCGCGGTCGCCGCCTTCCTGGAGAAGCGCGACGGGTTCGCCGCGGGGCAGGGGCTGCCCGCCGCGGTGGCCCGGTCCGCCGGGGCGTCCCGGCAGTGGGTCTCCGACGAGCTGACCCTGTCGGCCCGCACCGTCGCCGACCGGGGACGCGAGGCCGGTACCTCCTGGCTCTACCTGCTCTCGCGGCGGGCCGTGCTCGCCGTGTGGATCGCCGCCGGGGTGCTGCTGCTGGTGCAGGTCGGCACCGCGCTCGGCACCGGGTGGTCCACCGCGCGCACCGCCGCCCTGTTGGCCGCCCTGATGCTGGCCGGGCTGCTCACGGTCGCCGCCCGCGCCCAGTCGGTGCGCGGCGGGCTGCTGGCCCCGCTGATCGGTGAGGACAACCGGCTGTCCACCTCGAAGGCCGTGCCCACCGCCTGGCTGCTGCTGACCGCGTTCGCCGCGCTGCTGCCCGCGCTGCGGCTGGCGGCGTCGGCGCCCGGCCCGGAGCGGCAGGCGCTCTACGAGGGGTTGGCGTTCGGGCGGGCCTTGCCGCTGCTGGCGGTGGTCGCCCTGACCTCGGCCGTGGCGGTGCTGGTGCGCCGGGTGGTCGCCGTACGGATCCTCGGGCAGCGCCTGCAGAAGCTGCCCGCGGACCGTCCGCGGGGAGCGGACCTGCTGACGGACGACGCGGGCCGGGGCAGCCTCCCGGACGCCCAGTACGTCCTGGTCTCCACGGTGGTGCTGGGCTACGCGGCGGTGTCGCTGGCCCGGTACCCGGACCGGCTGCCGCGGCTGCCGTGGGCGCTGGCGCTGCTGGTGGTTCTGTCGGCCGCGGTCTACCTGGCGGCGAAGTACGCGGAGGTGGCCCGTCCGCTGGTGCTGTCGGTGGTCCGCAGACGCGAGCCCGGGGACCTGGACGCGGCCGTCCGGCCGGGGGACGACATCGAGATCCGCGGGGTGGGGTTCGTACCGCCCGGGGCGCAGACCCCGGAGATGCTGGCGCGGCTGGTGGTGCGGATCGGGACGGTGCACGTGCACGTTCCGCTCGTCCCGGTGGCGGGCGGGTTCTCCAACCCGTCGGACGCGGTGCTGACGGTACCGGTCCCGGCGGAGGTGGAACCGGGGCGGGTCGAGCTCCAGGTGGTGACCGCGGCGGGGGTGGAATCCAACCGCTACAGCATCGACGTGGCCGAGTGAAGCGGGTAGAGATGGGGGCGTGACCAGACCCGACAGCCCCGACGCCTCCGACGGCCCCCGCGTGTCGGACCACTCGCGTCCTCCCGGTGCCTCCCACGGTCCCGGCGCACCCGCCGATCATGCGGCCCCCGCCGACCAAGCCGACCCCGCCGGCCACGCCGCCCCTGCCGGCCACGCGGCCCCCGCGCCCACGCTGCGGGACCGGGCCGCCCGGTACGCGCTCCTGCCGCTGCGCGTCTTCCTGGGCGTCACCTTCGTCTACGCGGGCCTGGACAAGCTGACCGATCCCGCGTTCCTGTCCACCACGGGTCCCGGCTCGATCGGCGAGGTGATGCGAGGGGCGCGCGACACCTCCGCGGTCCCCGGCCTCGTCGACCTGGTGCCCTCGCCCGTCGGCTTCGCCGTCCTGCTGGCCCTCGCGGAGACCGCGGTCGGCCTGGCCGTCCTCGCAGGCCTGCTGACCCGGCTCGCGGCCGCGGGCGGGGCGCTGATCTCGCTCAGCCTGTGGCTCACGGTGTCCTGGCAGGTGACCCCGTACTACTACGGCAACGACCTCGCCTACCTGATGGCCTGGACCCCGCTGATCCTGGCCGGTGCACCCTACTGGTCGCTGGACTCGCTGATCCGGTCGCGGCGTACCGCGCGGTCGTCCGAGCGGTCCCGGCGGTCGCGCCGCACCGCGTAGGTCACCATCCCCACCAGCGAGGCGAGCGCCAGCCCGCCCATGGCCATCGGGACGACCAGGAACCAGGGCGCGTCCACCTCCCCCTCCGCGTCGAGCAGGTACAGCAGGCCCGCCGTCATCAGGACCAGGCCCGCCAGCAGCCGTCCCGGCTGGAACTCATGACGCGGCACGTGCCACCTCCACCTGTCCCGCACCCGCGTGCAGGTGCAGTTCGATCGTGCCGCCGGGCTCGGTGCCCGCGGCGGGCTGCAGGGTCTCCTGCTGGGTCTCGCCACCGCTCTTGACGCGTATCGTCCGGGTGTCGTCGCCGGGCATCTTGATGTCGCCCAGCCGCACCGACACGTCGGCCCGCGCGGTGACCTCGCGGGGCACGATGACCTTGAGGCGGCCCGCCTCGATGTCGGCCCGCACGCTCAGCGTGGTGCCCTTCGGCACGTCGAGCCGGCTCAGGTCCAGCGTGGCCAGCCCGGTGCCCGCCGTGTACTCCGGCCGTACGTCGGCCATGGCGGCCGGCCGCCAGCGGACGTCCCGCCAGTCCGTGCCGATGTCCTCGGGCAGGGCGGACGCGAAGGCCAGCAGCCCGGCCGTGGCCACGGCGAGGAAGAACGTACCGAAGCCGGTGCGCCCCTTGACCGAGCTGACCGCGAGGCCGAGGCCGAAGACGGCCAGGGCCGAGGCCAGGCCGATCTGCAGCGCGTACGAAAGGGTGCCGTCCTCCCACACCGCGGCGGTCGCGACCGCGCCCGCCAGCGCCGCGAGCAGGAACACCCGCCCGCCGATCCCGCCGCGCGGCCGGGGCCGGTCGAGGCTCCGCCCGGCTCCGCCGCCCGCGCGGCCGTCCGTGCCGTTCGCCGCGCCGGGGGAGTCGTCCGGCCCCCACAGATAGCCGGTGGACCCGACCGGGCCGGTGGTGCCGTCCTTGACCAGCGGGTCCCGCCACCAGGACGGGCCGCCCGGTGCGGGCGGGGCCTGGGTCTCCGGCGGGGCCGGGCGGTGCGCGGCGGGCGACTCCGCCTCGGGGTGGGCGGCGCCCCGGCGGCGCTGGGAGAAGTACGCGGCTCCGCCCAGTGCCAGTACGACCAGGACGGAGAAGGCCCCCAGCCCACCGTTGTGCAACATCGACAGGAACAGCGCGCAGCCCGCCAGCGCGGCGAACGCCGCCGCCAGCGTCACCCCTTCGATCCGGCCGGTCAGCAGCTTCTTCGCCTCGCTGTCCTCCTCGCCCTCCACGGGCAGCAGCAGCCATGCGAAGCCGTAGAAGATCAGGCCGAACCCGCCGGTGACGGTGAGGACGCCGAGCGAGATCCGGAAGATCACCGGGTCCAGGTCGAAATAGCGGCCGAGGCCCCCGCACACGCCGGCGAGGACCTTGTCGCGCTTGCTGCGGCGCAGCGGCGGCCGCTCGGCGGCCCACTCGGCACCGGTCCGCTCGGCACCGGTCCCGTCGGCACCGCCCTGATCGGCGGACCTTTCGCCGGACCGGTCGTCGGGCATGCCGCCCGGCGGCGGGGAGTCGTCCTTGGTCATGCGTCCATGGTGACGGGCCGTCGGAGCCGCCGGCATCGGGCCTTACCCTGGCACAACCCTGATATCCCCCGGTCACAACTGGGGGGAGGCCCTGATGCCGGGCGCCCCGCGCGCGTGTGACCATCGGTGACATGCCCGTTCCCGCCGCCCCGCGCACCCCGCACGCCCCCGACCCCGACGAAGCACCGCAGCGCAGGCTCTACCGCAGCGCCGACGGCCGGATGCTCGGCGGTGTCGCCCGCGGCCTGGCCGGGCACCTCGGGCTCCCCGTGGTCTGGGTCCGGCTCGCCTTCCTCGGCCTGTTCCTGTGGGGCGACGGGCTCGGCGTCCTGCTGTACGCGGCGTTCTGGGTGTTCGTACCGCTCGGCGTCGGCGGACGCACCGCGCACCGCTCCTTCTTCGACGGCCTGACCGACGGCAGCGGGCGGCTGCGCCGGCCCGACAAGGGCCAGGTCGGCGCGCTCATCGCGCTGTGCGTGGGCACGGGCATCTTCATCGCCAAGGTCCAGGACGACGGCGCCTCCGGCCGGTACGCGTGGCCGACCCTGCTCGTCGGAGCAGGCGTGGTCCTCGTCTGGCGGCAGGCCGACAACGCCCGGCGGGCGCACTGGGGGGCCGCCGCCGGCCGCAACGCGCGGATGCTGCACCTCGCCCGCAGCCTCGCCGGCGTCGTCCTCGTCGGCGTCGGCCTCACCGTCTTCATCGTCGTCCGCGGCTCGGCCGCCCAGCTCGGCAACGTGCTCACCGCCGCCCTCGCCGTCCTCGTCGGCATCGCGCTGCTCGCCGGACCCTGGCTGATCCGGATGACCCAGGACCTCTCCGAGGAGCGCCTGATGCGCATTCGCGCCCAGGAGCGGGCCGAGGTCGCCGCCCACGTCCACGACTCCGTGCTGCACACCCTCACCCTGATCCAGCGCAACGCGGAGGACGTCGGCGAGGTGCGCCGCCTCGCCCGCGCGCAGGAGCGGGAGCTGCGCAACTGGCTGTACAAGCCCGAGGGCACCGGCAAGGACGAGGCCGAGGAGCCCGCCACCCTCGCGGAGGCCGTGAAGAAGACCGCCGCCGAGGTGGAGGACCACCACGGCGTGCCGATCGAGGTGGTCGTGGTCGGCGACTGCCCCCTGGACGAGAAGCTCGGCGCGCAGGTGCAGGCCGCGCGCGAGGCAATGGTCAACGCCGCCAAGTACGGTGGCGACGGGGGCCCGGTGCAGGTGTACGCCGAAGTGGAGGGGCAGACGGTGTTCGTGTCCGTACGGGACCGGGGACCGGGCTTCGACATCGACGCGGTACCGGACGACCGCATGGGCGTACGAGAATCGATCATCGGCCGGATGCAGCGCAACGGCGGGACCGCACGGCTGCGGTCCGCACCCGACGGCGGCACGGAAGTCGAGCTGGAGATGGAGAGGGCGGCGAAGGCGGCATGAACGGGCAGAACGCGGACGCACGGGCACAGGGGAACGGGCAGGACGGTGCGCCGGACCGGCGGGTGCGGGTGGTCCTCGTCGACGACCACCGGATGTTCCGTGCGGGTGTGCAGGCCGAGATCGGGGACACCGCCACCACCGGCGTCGAGGTCGTCGGCGAGGCCGCCGACGTCGACCAGGCCGTCACCGTCATCACCGCCACCCGGCCCGAGGTGGTCCTCCTCGACGTGCACCTGCCCGGCGGCGGCGGGGTCGAGGTGCTGCGGCGCTGCGCCCCGCTGATGGCGGCGGCCGAGCACCCGGTGCGCTTCCTGGCCCTGTCGGTTTCGGATGCGGCCGAGGACGTCATCGGCGTCATCCGGGGCGGCGCGCGCGGCTACGTGACGAAGACCATCACCGGCAGCGACCTGGTGGATTCGATCTTCCGGGTGCAGGACGGCGACGCGGTGTTCTCGCCGCGGCTCGCGGGCTTCGTCCTGGACGCCTTCGCCTCGACGGACGCCCCGCCGGTCGACGAGGACCTGGACCGGCTGACCCAGCGCGAGCGCGAGGTGCTGCGGCTGATCGCGCGCGGGTACGCGTACAAGGAGATCGCCAAGCAGCTGTTCATCTCGGTCAAGACCGTCGAGTCGCACGTCTCGGCCGTGCTGCGCAAGCTGCAGCTGTCGAACCGGCACGAGCTGACCCGCTGGGCCACCGCGCGCCGCCTCGTCTGAGGTGTTCCGCCCGGTCTGTGATGCATGCCGCAGGGGAGCCGCGGAACCCGGGCACTGCCCGCGGCCCTCTAGGCTGGCGTGATGAGCTTGACCGGGACCCCCCTCTTCGCGACGGTGATCGCCCTGACGGCGACCGCCGTCATCCTGCCGCTGGCCGTGTGGAGCAAGGTGCGCGGCCCGGCCGTCGTACGGATCCTCACCCGCGCGCTGATGATGGTGTTCGCCCAGGTCACCGCCATCGCCCTGGTCTTCATCGGGGTCAACAGGGAGCAGAACTTCTACACCACGTGGGGCGACCTGCTCGGCACGAGCGACTACGTGCAGGCCGCCAACGACCTCGGCCCGGACGGCCTCGGCGGCAAGAAGATCGAGGCCGAGCCGAAGGTGAAGCAGGAGTTCCGCCCGGTCGAGGACGTGCACGGCAAGGTGCAGGCGACCGAGCTCGACGGGAAGATATCCGGGGTCAAGGGCGACGTCCTGGTCTACCTGCCGCCGCAGTACGACGACCCGGCGTACAAGGACAAGAAGTTCCCGGTCGTGGAGCTGATCCCCGGCATGCCCGGCTCCGGCAAGTCCTGGTTCAAGGGGCTGAAGGTGGCCGAGCAGCTGGAGCCGCTCATGAAGAGCGGCAAGATCCAGCCGTTCGTCCTGGTCTCGGCGCGCACCATGCTGCTCGGCGACACCGAGACCGGCTGCGCCAACATCCCCGGCAAGGTCAACGCGGACAGCTGGCTCAGCGTGGACGTCCGCAAGATGGTCATCGACAACTTCCGGGTCTCCGATGACCCCCGTTCCTGGGGCCTCGCCGGGTACTCGGCCGGTGCGTACTGCTCCGCCAAGCTGGCCCTCTCGCACCCGGACCGGTACGGCGCGGCGGTCTCCATGTCCGGCTACAACGACCCCGGCATGGAGCCTTCCTCCCTGCTCCGCCAGGACCCGCAGCTTCGTGAGTCGCACAACCTGCACACCATGCTGAAGGCCCTGCCGACGCCGCCCGCGGTGTCGCTGCTGATCACGGGCGGCGAGGGCGACGGCTACCAGGCGGGGATCGCCCTGCAGCAGTCGGCGCAGGCGCCGACGAAGATCGAGGTCCAGAAGACCACGGGCGGCCACACCATCGACGCCTGGGTCCGCCAGCTCCCCCAGGTCTTCGGCTGGCTGAGCACCCAGGTCAAGGCGCCGTAGCGGACGGCCGCGGCAGCCCCGGCGCCCCGGTGACGCCGGCGCCCCGGCGCCCCGGTGACGCCGGCGCCCCGGCGCCCCGGTGACGCCGGTGGCCGCCGCCGCGGCTACGCCGGGCGGGTCGCGCCGGCCCAGGGCATGGAGTCGACCGGGGCGACCCGGACCGTCGAGCCCGGGCGGGGGGCGTGGATCATCTGGCCGTTGCCGATGTACAGGCCGACGTGGGTGACCCCGGGGTAGAAGAACACCAGGTCGCCCGGGGCCAGCTCGCTGCGCGAGACCCGTCGGCCGGCGTTGATCTGCGTGTAGGTGGTGCGGGGGAGCGAGAGCCCCGCCGAGCGGTACGCGGCCTGGGTCAGGCCGGAGCAGTCGTAGGCGCTCGGGCCCGTCGCGCCCCAGACGTACGGCTTGCCGATCGCCCCGTGCGCGAAGGCGATGGCCCGGGCGGCCCGGTTGCCGTCCGACGGGGCCGGCGGGGCCGGAGCGCGCATGCCGGCGGGGGCCGCCTCGCCGGCGCCGGCCGGGGCCTCGTACGCGGCCCGCTCCTCGGCCGTGAGCCGGGCCAGCAGCCGCTTCGCGGCGTCGAGCTTCCCCTCGATCACGGACTTCTGCGCGGCGAGCTCGGCCTGGCCGGCCCGCAGCTCGTCGAGGCGCCCGGCCGCCCGGTCGCGCAGGGCGCCGACCTCGTCCAGCTGCCGGCGCACGGATGCGATGCCCGCGGCGTTGCGGTCGCCGGCCCGGGTCAGCAGTGCGGCCCGGGCGAGGTAGTCCTGTGGGTCGTCCGCCGTCGCCAGCTGCACCGCCGGCCCGAGGCCCCCGCTGCGGTACTGACCCGCGGCCAGCGAGCCGAGGGCCCGGCGGGCGGCGTTCATCCGGTCGGTCCGGCGTGCGGTCTCGTCGCGCAGCTCGTTCAGCGCGCGCTGGGCCCCGTCGGCCTTCTCCTTCGCCCCGTTGTACCGCTCGGTCGCGGCCTCCGCCTCCTCGTAGAGCCGGTCGACCTCCGCCTTGATCTGGGAGGGCGTCGGCTGCGGGTCGGCCTGGGAGGTGCCTTCGAAGGCGGTGGCGGTGGCAGCGCCCGCGAGGGCGAGGGTGGCGGCGGTGCGTACGGTGCCGCCGCGAAGCGGGCGCTGCCGGGGCTTTCGATGACTGGCCACCAGGGCCTCACGTCCTTCCTCCGTCGGGGCTCGGAGGAGGACGCTAGACCGCGGGGTAACGGTCGGATGACGAGATGACCGCAAGTGCCCCGTCGTGACCGGAGGTGTCGTCTTCGGATCAGGTCCAGAGGGTGGCGATGAAGATGTTGACCACGGTCAGGCCGCCGACCGCGCCGAAGACCGCCTTGTCGACCCGCTCCTCGTCGCGCTTGACGTAGACGAGGGCGAGGATCACGAAGAGGACGGCGAGCTTCACGCCGATCTTGATGTTGTTGACGCTGCCGCCGTCCATCTCGCGGAAGCCGACCAGCAGGACGCCGGTGACCAGCATCGTCAGCGCGCCGTGCAGCATCGCGGGCACGAAACGGGCGGTGCCCGCGCTCATCGCCTTCATCTGGGTCAGGAAACCGCCGAGGAGCGAGGCGATCCCGATGATGTGGAGGCCGACGAAGGCGTTGATGAGTACGTCCATGCGGTCGAGCGTACGGGTGCCCCTGTTCAGCCCAGGAAGCGGGTCAGCTCCTCGACGACCGCCCGCGGGTTCTCCTCCGGGAGGTAGTGCCCGCTGCCGTCGACGCGGACGACGCGGGTGTCGGTGCCGAGCGCCGGGACGTCCGCCACGAGGCGCTCGTGGTTGCTGTGTTCGCCGCCGAGGGCGAGGAGGGGCGCGGTCACCGGGGCGTACGTCGCCATGTCGGCGATGTCCTGGGGGAAGGCGCGGTACCAGTCGTTGCCGGCGCGGATCGCGTCCGGGGTGTCGTAGGCGCGGGCGTACACGGCGCGGGCGTGCTCGTCGATGTCCTCCTGGCGGGTGGTCATGGCGCCGAAGAGCCAGTCCAGCAGGATGCGGTAGCGGCCGGAGAGCAGCTGTTCGGGCAGGCCGTGGACCTGGTTGAACGCGAACCACCACAGGTGCCGGAGGTCCTCGCGGGGGAGCAGGGGCATCGCGGCCCAGCCCCCGTGGGGGTGGGAGACGTCCAGGAGGGCCACCTTCCGGGTGGCGTCCGGGTGGTTGGCGGCGAAGGCGTACGCCACCATCGCGCCGATGTCGTGGCCGACGACGTGGGCGGACTCGATGCCGAGCCGGCCCAGCAGCCCGTGGATGTCGCGGGCCAGCGTCTTCTTGTCGTAGCCGCCCTCCGGCTTGGCGGAGCCGCCCATGCCGCGCAGGTCGACGGCGATCACGCGGTACCGGCGGGCCAGGGCCGGCAGCACCTTGCGCCACTGCCACCAGGTCTGCGGCCAGCCGCCGAGCAGCACCAGGGGAGCGCCGGCGGGGTCGCCTCCCTCGACGTAGTGGAGGCGGACGCCGTCGACGTCGACGTGGCGGCTGGTGAATCCGCCGTCGAGGGACGCGGCGAGGGAGGCGTCGTCGAGCGCGGTCGTGGCGAGCGCGGTCATGGTGGGCGCGGTCACGGCGGGCGGGGTGGTCCGGGGCATGGGGGTGTCCTCCGTGGGTGGGCGGGATCCAGCGACCGTTCGAAGTATTCGTACGGTCATGGTGTCGACTGTACGAGATCTTCGAACCGTTCGGCAATGGCCGTACGAAATCTGCGTACAGTGAGGGCATGGCCGCCGCTGCAGAGCTGACCCACCCCGACGCCGACAGCCTCGAACTCGCCGAGGTCCTCGCAGCCCTCGGGCACCCCGTCCGGCTGGAGATCGTCCGCAAGCTCTCCTCCGGCGAGGAGGCCTACTGCGGCGAGGTCGTCCCCGATCTGCCCAGGTCGAGCGTCACGCACCACCTCAAGACGCTGCGCGAGAGCGGCGTGATCCGGCAGCGCCCCCAGGGCCGTCGCCTCTACCTCGCCCTGCGCCGCGAGGACCTGGAGCGCCGATTCCCCGGCCTGTTGGCGCTCGTCACAGGCTGACCCGGCCCCGCGTGTCCCCGCGGGCCCCTAGACTCGGAAGGCGATGAGCAGCCTCTTTGACGACAGCTTCCTGGCGGACCTCACCCCCTCCGACGAGGTCCCGCCGCCGCCCGAGGAGTACGAGGACGGACCCGCCCCGGAGCCGGGCGCGGACGACCTCTTCGAGGGTCACTTCGACGTGCCCATGAGCGGTGACTCCTACTACCGCGACGGCACCCCGAAGCCGGTCATCGACCCGGCGGCGCTCCTGGAGGGGCTGAACGAGCAGCAGCGCGCGGCCGTGGTGCACGCCGGCTCCCCGCTGCTGATCGTGGCCGGCGCGGGCTCCGGCAAGACCCGCGTGCTGACCCACCGCATCGGCCACCTGCTGGCCGCCCGTGGTGTCCACCCCGGCCAGATCCTGGCGATCACCTTCACCAACAAGGCCGCCGCCGAGATGAAGGAGCGCGTCGAAGGCCTGGTCGGTCCGCGCGCCGGCGCCATGTGGGTGTCCACCTTCCACAGCGCGTGCGTGCGCATCCTGCGCCGCGAGTCCAAGCGGCTCGGCTTCACCTCGTCCTTCTCGATCTACGACGCCGCCGACTCCAAGCGCCTGATGGCGCTGGTCTGCCGCGACCTGGACCTGGACCCGAAGAAGTTCCCGCCGAAGTCCTTCAACGCCAAGATCTCGAACCTCAAGAACGAGCTCATCGACGAGGACGCCTTCGCCGCCCAGGCCGCCGACGGCTTCGAGAAGACCCTGGCGCAGGCGTACGCCCTGTACCAGGGGCGGCTGCGCGAGGCCAACGCCCTCGACTTCGACGACATCATCATGACCACCGTCCACCTGCTCCAGGCGTTCCCGGACGTCGCCGAGCACTACCGGCGGCGCTTCCGGCACGTCCTCGTCGACGAGTACCAGGACACCAACCACGCCCAGTACACGCTGGTGCGCGAGCTGGTCGGCCCCGGCTACCCCGACCTGCCGCCCGCCGAACTGTGCGTGGTGGGCGACGCCGACCAGTCGATCTACGCCTTCCGCGGCGCGACGATCCGCAACATCCTCCAGTTCGAGGAGGACTACAAGGACGCGACGACGATCCTGCTGGAGCAGAACTACCGTTCCACCCAGACGATCCTGTCCGCCGCCAACGCGGTCATCGAACGCAACGAGAACCGCCGCGCCAAGAACCTGTGGACCGACGCCGGCTCCGGCGCCGTGATCACCGGCTACGTCGCCGACACCGAACACGACGAGGCCCAGTTCGTCGCCGACGAGATCGACCGCCTCACCGACGCCGGCCGGGCGAAGGCGGGGGACGTCGCGATCTTCTACCGGACGAACGCCCAGTCCCGTGTGTTCGAAGAGGTCTTCATCCGCGTCGGTCTGCCCTACAAGGTCGTCGGCGGGGTCCGCTTCTACGAGCGCAAGGAGGTCCGCGACGTCCTCGCGTACCTGCGCGTCCTCGCGAACCCGGAGGACAACGTCCCGCTGCGCCGGATCCTGAACGTGCCCAAGCGCGGCATCGGCGAGCGGGCGGAAGCGATGGTCGACGCCCTCGCGATGCGCGAGAAGATCACCTTCCCGCAGGCGCTGCGGCGCGTGGACGAGGCGTACGGCATGGCCGCGCGCTCCACCAACGCGGTGAAGCGGTTCAACGTGCTCATGGAGGAGCTGCGCACGATCGCCGAGTCCGGCGCGGGACCGGCGGTGGTGCTGGAGGCGGTGCTGGAGCGCACCGGCTACCTCGCCGAGCTCCAGGCCTCGACCGACCCGCAGGACGAGACCCGGATCGAGAACCTGCAGGAACTCGCGGCCGTCGCGCTGGAATTCGAGCAGGCGCGCGGGGAGGACAATCCCGGCACCCTCGCCGAGTTCCTGGAACAGGTCGCCCTGGTCGCCGACTCCGACCAGATCCCGGACGAAGACACCGAAGGCGCCGGCGTCATCACGCTGATGACCCTGCACACCGCCAAGGGCCTGGAATTCCCGGTGGTCTTCCTGACCGGCATGGAGGACGGCGTCTTCCCGCACATGCGGGCCCTCGGCCAGACCAAGGAGTTGGAGGAGGAGCGGCGCCTGGCCTACGTCGGCATCACCCGGGCCCGCGAGCGGCTGTACCTGACCCGCTCCTCGATGCGCAGCGCCTGGGGCACCCCCTCGTACAACCCGCCGTCGCGGTTCCTGGAGGAGATCCCGGCGCAGTACCTGCAGTGGAAGCGCACGGGCGCCGCACAGAAGCCGGCCGGCCCGATGCGGGGTCAGGGTTCCGGCTACGGCTCCGGCAAGGCCTCGTTCGGCACGTCCCCGGAGGCCTTCCTCTCCTCCTCCCGCACGCGGTCGGGGCCGTCCGGGTTCGCGACGCGGCGGGCCGGCGACAAGCCGGTCGTGGCGCTGACGATCGGGGACCGGGTCACGCACGACCAGTTCGGCCTGGGCACGGTCTTGCAGGTCACGGGCGGTGGGTCGGAGGCGCAGGCGACCATCGACTTCGGCGACGGCAAGCCCAAGCGGCTACTGCTGCGCTACGCGCCGGTGCAGAAGCTCTAGCGGGCGTCAGGCCCCGCGGGGTCGCACGACCCGTGGGGCCTGACGCGGTGCGGGGGCGGGAAGCGGCGCGTGCGGGGCCGGCGTACCGGACGGGCGTGCGCGCGCGTGCGCCCGGCACGGCGCGGGCGGGGGGCCGGGGGCGCGGGGACGGCTCAGCTGGGGTTGAGGCCGTGGCTGCGAAGCCAGGCCGCGGGGTCGATCGCGGACCCGCCGCCGGGCCGGACCTCGAAGTGGAGGTGCGGGCCGGTGGAGTTGCCGGAGTTGCCGGAGTACGCGATGACGTCGCCGGCCTTGACCTTGCCGGACCGGATCTTGGTGCTGCCCAGGTGGCAGTACCAGGTCTCGGTGCCGTCGGGGGAGGTCACTATCGCCATGTTGCCGTAGGCGCTGTTCCACTGGGTGCGCACGGTCCCGTCGGTGGCCGCCATGACCGGGGTGCCGTAGCCGACCGGGAAGTCGATGCCGGTGTGCACGGACATCCACATGCCACCGGCCTGACCGAAGCTGGCGCTGAGGCCGCGCTGCGCGACGGGCAGGGCGAACTTGGGGCGGGCCGCCTCCTTGGCCGCCTCTTCGGCCGCCTTCCGCTTGCGTTCCTCGTCCTGGCGCTGGCGCAGGTCGATGCGCTCCTGGGTGCGGCTCGCACGGTCCGCGAAGTCGCCCGCGTCGGCGCTGAGCGCCTCCAGCTGGGTGTCGAGCTTGCTGTTGGCGGCGACGGGCTTGACCGACGCCGGGTCGGGCGCGGCCATCGTCGTGGTCTCCTCGGCGGGCTTTTCGCCGCCGGTGAGGCCGCCGACGGAGGCGGCCGCGACACCGGCGATGCCCATCACGCAGGCCGAGGGGACGGCCACCGTCAGCAGGGCGGAACGCTTCGCCGGGGTGCGGCGGCGGCTGTTGCCGGAGCCGTGCGGGGCCTTCGACCCGGCGCGGCGCGAGGCGCGCGGGCCGGCCGGGCCGGAGGGCGTGGCGGCCGGGGTGACGGGCATGGCCTGGGTGGGCATGTCGTGCACCGGGCCGGCGATCAGCCCGAGGTCCGACTCCTCATCGAGGTCCGGATCCAGGTCGAGGTCGAGGTTGAGGTCGAAGTCCTGATCCAGGTCCAGGTCCTGGTCCGCCTCCAGGGCGGGGTCGGCGGACCGGGGCTCGACGGCGGCCTCGTCGCCGAGGGCCTCGAAGACGGCCGTCTCGGTGTACGCGTCGGCGGCGACGGCGGCGGCCGGCTCCTGGTAGGCGTACGCCTGCTGCTGGTCGAACTCGAAGGGGAACGCCTGCGTCTGCTGCTGGTCCAGAGGGACCGAGTTCCAGGCGGTGGCGTCGTACGAGCCCGTCTCGGTGCCCGTGGTGCCGTAGCCGGGGGTCGCCCACTGGCCGGTCTGCTCGTAGCCGAACGCGGTGGCGGTGGACTGGTAGTCGGGGGTCTGCGCCGTCCAGGCGGTCGTGTCCCACTGGCCCGTGCCCGTGCCGGTGTCGGCGGAGGCGCCCTGGGCGGGGATGGTCGGCAGGTAGCCGTCCTGGGGGTAAGTCCCCTGCGGGGCCCAGGCGGTGGTGTCGTACGAGCCGGTGTCGTACGAGCCGTACGACGTGTAGGCGTATCCCTGGCCCTGCGTTTCGTAGGAACCGTAGGACGAATCGCCGGCGAAAGTGGTGGTGGAAAGGCCGTCGTACCCGGACTCGGGGTACAGGCCCGACGAGGGGCGGTCGTTCACCAACTTCTCTTTCGCCTCGGCAGTGGGGGCCTGGGTGGCCAGGGATCGGGGGGTTCCCTGGGGAGAGCAGTGGCGTGACTGTACCCGGCGGTCACTGGCCTCGACAATCTTCGGCGGGCTCCAAGCTGAGCGGAACCGGGCATTCGGCCGTGTTTCGGTCGGCTCCATGCCCAGCCTTGGCCTTGAGTTCGAAATGTGTTCGACTCCGGTCCGCTGGGCGTTCACGCGACGGAGGCGGTGTCCTCCGGGGGTTCGACGGCCGCCGGACCGGGCCCGTCGAGGGCCCGCAGGACGGCCGCCGCGACCGCCGGGTGGGCAGCTAACGCGAGGTGCCCGATGCCCGTGACCTGGATGTTCTCGGTGCGTAGATCCGGGTGCTCGACGCGCGCCGTCTCGGGCGGGTCCATCAGCTCGTCCAACTCGGTCCAGAACGCCACGCACCGGGTGCGGCAGCCGGGCGCGGGCGCACGCAGCTCGGCCATCACCTCGGAGTCCGGCCGGATCTGGCGGACCAGCGGGTGCGCGTCCATGAAGGGCGCGATCCGCGTACCGGAATGCGGAGTGCCCAGCGTGACGAGCGCGCCGACGCGGGCGTCCCCTCCGAGCCGCTGGACGTAGTACCGGCCGACGAGCCCGCCCAGACTGTGGCCGACCAGATCGATCTGCTCGCTGCCGGTGCGCTCGCACAGCTCCTCGATCCGCCGGGCGAGACCGCGGGCGGCGGCGCGCAGGTCCAGGGTGAGCGGCGAGTAGTTGTACGCCTCGACCTGTCGGCCGCCGTGGGCGGCGAGCGCACGTCGCAGCAGGACGAACACGGACCGGTTGTCGCTGAACCCGTGCAGCAGCAGCACGGGCCGACGCGGCCCGGGGCGGGAATCCGGGGCGGCGGGCCGCTCCTGTCGGATCCCGGTCGGGTAGTGCAGCAGGTGGGCGCCGAACAGGATCGCTTCGAGGACCCCGGCCCGCAGCGCGGCGCCCGAGACCGGTGCGGATCCGGATCCGGATCCGGATGCGGATACGGGTGTGGACAGCCCCATCGACGGCCTCCCTGGCCTCCCCATGACCGTGAACGGGACTGCGGCCAGCCGCGCCGCCGTGCCGTGCGGCTGTCGGTACGGTGGCGCGGCGATCCGGTGCGGTGCGGCTCCTGGCGGTGAATCACGCCGTCCCACGTGTGATTTCCCCCTCGTGCTTGACCGCGAAACGGCGGCGTGCGCGATGCTGTACTTAACGTTCGTTCACTCTGGAGGCAGTGCGATGGGTGTGACCGGTCCGATCCGTGTGGTGGTGGCCAAGCCGGGTCTCGACGGCCACGACCGCGGCGCGAAGGTGATCGCCCGCGCCCTGCGGGACGCGGGCATGGAGGTCATCTACACGGGCCTGCACCAGACCCCCGAGCAGATCGTGGACACCGCGATCCAGGAGGACGCCGACGCGATCGGCCTGTCGATCCTGTCGGGCGCGCACAACACCCTGTTCGTCCGCGTCCTGGAACTCCTCAAGGAGCGCGAGGCGGAGGACATCAAGGTGTTCGGCGGCGGCATCATCCCGGACGACGACATCGCCCCCCTCAAGGAGAAGGGCGTGGCCGAAATCTTCACCCCCGGCGCCACGACGACGTCCATCGTCGACTGGGTCCGCGCGAACATCCGCCACTGACGACCCCCACTGCACCGGCCGATCCAGCCCCGCGGGGTCCGGCACGCGTCCAGCCCCCGTCCACCCCGCCGGCGCGGGGTGCGGGGGCGGAGGCGCCGGGAACGGCGCGGCGGCACGGTGGGACCCCCCGGAGGCGGACCCGGCCGGGGGACCGTCAGACGGGCGGGTCCGGACGCAGTTCGGCGAGCATGGCGGCCCGCAGCCGCAAGGTGGCGACCAGGCGCTGGAAGGCCTCGGCCCAGTACGCCCCCGCCCCCGCAGCCCCGTCCTCGGGATACTCCGCGGCAGCGGTGAGCCCTTCCAACCGGTCCGCCTCCGCAGGATCCAGGCACCGCTCCGCCAGCCCCATCACCCCGCTGAAGCTCCACGGATAGCTGCCCGCCTCCCGCGCCGCGTCGAGGGCGTCGACCACGGCCCGGCCCAGCGCCCCCGCCCACGGCACCTCGCACACGCCGAGCAGCTGGAACGCCTCCGGCAGCCCGTGGGCCCGGATGAACTGCCCGACCCAGTCGGCCCGTTCCCCCTCCGGTAGGACCGACAGCAGCTTGGCCCGTTCCGCGAGGGACGCCGTCCCCGGCGCGGTCGCGGGCGGCGCCGATGCCGCGCCGAGCAGCGCCCGGGACCATTCCGGGTCCCGCTGCCGCACCGCCGCCCGGCACCACGCCGCGTGCAGTTCCTCCCGCCAGCTCTCGCCGTCGGCGATCGGCAGTTCCACGATCCGCGCCGGGTCGAGTCCCCCGAAGCGCTCCCGCCAGCAGGACAGCGGTGCGGCCTCCACCAGCTGGCCGAGCCACCAGGCCCGTTCCCCGCGGCCGGCGGGGGGCCGCTTCACGACCCCGTCGCGCAGCATCCCCGCATCGCATTCGGCCGGCGGGACCACCCCCTGTGGTCCCACGCAGGCCGCGGCCCGCCGTGCCATCCGCCCGGCCAGCGCCGAGCCGGGCAGCGCGGAGAGCAGTTCGGCGGCCGTCGCCCGGACGCTGCGGCTGCGGTCGCCCAGGGCCGCCTCCAAGAACGGCTCGTCCTGCTCGGACAGCCCCGTCCGCAGGGAGTCGAGGAACATCAGCCGGTCCTCGGCGCGCTCGGTGGTCCAGGTGCTGGACAGCAGCCGCACGGCTGCGGCCGGCTCGTGGGCCCGTACGGCCCCCAGCAGGCCCACCCGCTCCGCGAACAACCCCTCCTGCCACAGCTGCTCCACCCCGGCCCGGTCTTCGGGGTCGCGTAGTTCCCCGCCGCCCGCCCCGCCGCGCAGGGCGAACCGCCAGTCCGGGTTGAGCCGGGCCAGCCACAGCCCCCGCGGCCCGGCCAGGGCCAGGGCCGGTGGGCGCAGGTCCGTCCGGGCCCGGGCGGCGTCCAGCAGGGCCGGCAGCAGCGCCGCCGGCGCCCGGTAGCCGTGCCGCCCGGCGGCTGCGAGCCACTGGGGCAGCAGCTCCGTGAGATCCGGGGCGGCCCCCCGCCGTCCGCCGGCACTGCCCGCGCCGGTCCGCCCGGCCAGCAGTTGTGCGAGCCGCCGCCGGGCCGGCTCCGGCGGCTCCGGCCGAGGGTCGTCCGGAGCCGGCTGCGGACGCGGAGCCGCCTCGGCGGGGCGCAGTCCGGCCCGGCGCCGTACGGTCTGCACGGCCGCCGCGTCGAGCAGTGCCGCCGGATCGCCCTGCCGCCGCTCGGTGCCCAGCAGTGCGGCGCCGACCAGCTCCTCCCACTCCCCGCACCCCGTGTACTCGGCCGTGGTGGCCATCGGTCCCTCCCTCTCGGTGCTCCTGGCGTGCTCCGGTCCCGCCCCCTCCGCGGGACCGGAGCCGCTCTCTTTCCCCCGTGGCCGGCCCTTCAGCTGGCGTGGTTGTCGTTCATGGCAAGCCCCCCGGCTTCTCTCGTTCGCGCGGACGCCCCCGCGTCCGCGCACCCCTCCTCGGGCGGCGCCCAGGCGCCGTCCGTCCTCTCCGTTCCCCCTCGCCCCCCCTGTCCCCGTGCCGGCCGGGTTCCCGCGGCGGCCGGTCAGACCAGCGTCACCGGCTCCGGGCAGCCCGGCTGCCAGGCCGTCAGCGGGGTGAATCCGCGGTGGCCGCATTCGCCGAACACGGTCAGCGGCCCCCCGCCGGACAGTGCGGCCAGCTGCCACAGGCCCGACCGCGACCGGCTGCCCGCCGCGGACAGCGGTACCGGCAGGGCGCCGGCGCCTTCCGCGTCGGCCAACTGCCAGCCGAGCTCCCCCGGTATCGGGACGACCGGGCCGAGCACCACCGGCCAGGACTCCAGCCACGGGTCCTCCCGCAGCGCGGCCCCGTACGCCTCCAGTGCCGCCCCGGTGCCGATCCCGGCCGGGACCAGGTCGCACGGCGCGGCCGGCGCGGACCTCTCCCCGAGGTCCGCCCGCAGCCCCGCCGATCCGGGACGGAAGCGGGCTTCCGCCTCCACCGCCAGGCCGACCGGCAGCGCGAGCGCCGGTGGCCGCCCGGGCGGCCCGAAGTCCAGTACCAGGGCCGGGCGCCCGCTCTCCATCCCGCGCAGCCATATCCGGCGGGTGGTGAGCCGGCCGTCCGGCGACACCGAGTCGTACTGGGACAGCACCAGCCAGCGGTCCCGTACGGCCTCCCCCTCCGCGGCGGCGTTCGGGAGCCCCACCCTGCTCCGTACCGTCGCGGCGAGCGGCTCCGGCAGACCTGCCACACCGAGCCAACCCCGGTTCAGCAGGTGCAGCAGCGCGCCCTCCTCCAGCATCCGGGCGGGCCAGCCCGGGCCGCAACCGGGTATCGTCCCCAACTCCCTCACGCGTGCCGCCAGTCCGGGCGCCTGCGCGTCCACCATCCGGGCCGCGGTCTCCTCCCAGGGTGCGTATCCCGCCTGCTCCTGGCCTGCGAGCCCGCCGCGGACGAGGTCGGCGAGCCGCTGCTCCAGCTCGGTGACACCCGCGCCGATCCGGGCCGCCCTCCGTTCGGCCCGGCGGCGCGCCGCCTCCGCGTCGGCCGGCCCGGCCGCCGCCTCTGCCGGCCGGGCGGCCTTCGCGGCCCGCCCGGCCAACCAGGCCGCGGCCCACTCCGGCGCCCCGGTGGGTTCCCCGAAGCCCTCTGCGGCCCAGAGCAGCAGCAGTCCCAGCGCGTGCTTGCACGGGAACTTCCGGCTCGGGCAGGAGCACTTGTAGGCGGGGCCCGCGAGGTCCACGACCGTCCGGTACGGCGTGGCGCCGCTGCCCTTGCACAACCCCCACACCGCACCGGAAGCGGAACCTCCGGTCTCGGACCAGGGGCCCGCCCCTCCCAGCTTGGACCCGGCCTTGCCCGACGCGGCGTCAGGAGCCAGGGCCAGTACCTGTTCCGCTGTCCAGCGGACCTGCTGATCGGTCATGGCAACCACCGTAGGGACCCCCACTGACAATCGCTCTGACCTGCAACGACGTTGCGCCCTGGGCCTGTTGTCAGTGGCGTGGTGCACCGTGGACACAGCAGTCGGGAGCGGCTGCCGAGGATCGGAGGGGGACCATGACCACGCACGGGAAGGGCACCGGCGCCGAGGCGCTGCGCCCGCACGCCGAAGACGCCTTCGCGCACGAACTGAAAGCCCTGGAAGCGGCCGACGACCGGCCCCGACCGGCCCGCTGGAAGCTCTCCCCGTGGGCCGTCTCCACCTACCTCCTGGGCGGCACGCTCGACGACGGCACCGTCATCACACCCAAGTACGTGGGCCCGCGCCGCATCGTCGAGGTCGCCGTCACCACCCTCGCCACCGACCGCGCCCTGCTGCTGCTCGGCGTCCCCGGCACCGCCAAGACCTGGGTCTCCGAGCACCTCGCCGCCGCCGTCAGCGGGGACTCCACCCTGCTGGTCCAAGGCACCGCCGGCACCCCCGAGGAGGCCATCCGCTACGGCTGGGACTACGCCCGCCTCCTCGCCCACGGGCCCAGCCGCGAGGCGCTCGTCCCGAGCCCGGTCATGCGGGCCATGGCCGAGGGGTCGACCGCCCGCGTCGAGGAGCTCACCCGCATCCCGGCCGACGTCCAGGACACCCTCATCACCGTCCTGTCCGAGAAGACGCTGCCGATACCCGAGCTCGGCCAGGAGGTGCAGGCCGTGCGCGGCTTCAACCTCATCGCCACCGCCAACGACCGCGACCGCGGGGTCAACGAGCTGTCCAGCGCGCTGCGCCGCCGCTTCAACACCGTCGTGCTGCCGCTGCCCGCCTCCACCGACGCCGAGGTCGACATCGTCGCCCGCCGCGTCGACCAGCTGGGCCGCGCCCTCGACCTGCCGGCCCTGCCCGAGGGGCTGGACGAGATCCGCCGCGTCGTCACCGTCTTCCGCGAGCTGCGCGACGGCGTCACCGACGACGGCCGGACGAAGGTGAAGTCGCCCAGCGGCACCCTGTCCACCGCCGAGGCCATTTCGGTCGTCACCCACGGCCTGGCCATGGCCGCCCACTTCGGGGACGGCGTGCTGCGCCCCTCCGACGTGGCTGCCGGGATCCTCGGCGCGGTCGTCCGGGACCCGGCCGCCGACAAGGTGGTCTGGCAGGAGTACCTGGAGGCCGTGGTGCGCGAGCGGGACGGCTGGAAGGACTTCTACCGCGCCTGCCGGGAGGTGACGGCATGAGTCCGGCGGCGCCCGCCCGGGGCCCGCTGCTGCTGGGCGTGCGCCACCACGGGCCCGGCTCGGCCCGCGCCGTGCGGGCCGCCCTGGACGCCGCCCGGCCGGCGGCCGTCCTGATCGAGGGGCCGCCGGAGGGCGACGCACTGCTCCCGCTCGCCGCCGACCCGGCGATGCGGCCGCCCGTGGCGCTCCTCGCGCACGCCGCCGACGACCCCGGCCGGGCCGCGTTCTGGCCGCTGGCCGAGTTCTCCCCGGAGTGGGCGGCCATCCGGTGGGCCCAGCAGCAGCCCGACCCGGTCCCGGTCCGGTTCATCGACCTGCCCGCCGCGCACACCCTGGCCGCACGGCCGGAGGCGGAGGGGGACGGCGCGGGTGCGGCCGCGCCCCCCGCGGTGCGGCCCGACCCCCTCGCCGCACTGGCCGGGACGGCCGGGTACGACGACCCCGAGCGCTGGTGGGAGGACGTCGTCGAGCACCGAGGCACGGGGGACGGCCCGCAGGACCCGGCAGCCGCGTTCGAGGCGCTCGGCGAGGCCATGGCCGCGCTCCGCGAGGCGTACCCGGACCGCGAGGACCCCCGCGACCTGGTGCGCGAGGCCCACATGCGGCAGCGGATGCGGGCCGCCCGCCGGGAGTTCGGCGACTGCTACGCCGTGGTGTGCGGCGCCTGGCACGTCCCGGCACTGCGCGCCAGGACCACGGCGGCGGCCGACAAGCGGCTGCTGACCGGGCTGCCCAGGACCAAGGTGGAGACGACCTGGGTGCCCTGGACCCACCGGCGGCTCGCCCGGGCCGGCGGGTACGGGGCGGGCATCGCCTCCCCGGGCTGGTACGCGCACCTCTTCGCCGCCCCGGACCGGCCGGTCGAGCGGTGGCTGACCAAGGTGGCCGGGCTGCTCCGCGAGGAGGACCGGCCGGTCTCCACGGCGCACGTCATCGAGGCGGTCCGGCTCGCGCAGACGCTGGCCGCGGTGCGCGGGCGGCCGCTGCCCGGGCTGGCCGAGACCCTGGAGGCGGTCCGCGCGGTGATGTGCGACGGCTCCGACGTGCCGCTCGCGCTGATCGAGGACCGCCTGGTCGTCGGGGACGTGCTCGGCCGGGTCCCGGACGGCGCGCCCGCCGTGCCGCTCCAGCGGGACCTGGCCCGGCAGCAGCGCTCGCTGCGCCTCAAGCCCGAGGCGCACGAGCGCGAGCTGGAGCTCGACCTGCGCAAGGACACCGACGCGGCCAGGTCCCGGCTGCTGCACCGGCTGCGGCTGCTCGGCATCGACTGGGGCAGGCCCACCGCGTCCCGGGCCGGCACGGGCACCTTCCGGGAGACGTGGCGGCTGCGCTGGGAGCCGGAGCTGTCGGTGCGGGTGGCCGAGGCCGGGATCTGGGGCACCACCGTCCCCGCGGCCGCCACCGCCAGGGCCGAGGCGGACGCGGCTGCGGCGGGCGAGCTCGGCGAGGTCACGGCGCTGGCGGAGCGGTGCCTGCTGGCGGGGCTGTCCGAGGCGCTGCCCGCGGTCCTGCGGGCCCTCGCCGACCTCGCCGCGCTGGACACGGACGTGGCGCGGCTCGCCAAGGCCCTGCCGGCCCTGGCCCGTTCCCTGCGGTACGGGGACGTCCGGGGCACCGACGCCTCGGCGCTGGGCGTGGTGGCGGGCGGGCTCGCGGAGCGGATCTGCGTGGCGTTGCCGCCCGCCTGCGCCGCCGGCCTGGACGCCGATGCGGCAGCGGAATTGCGGGACCACGTGGACGCGGTGCACGGGGCGGTCGGGCTGCTTCAGGACGACGACCTGCGGGAGCGGTGGTCGGCGGTGCTGAGGGCGCTGGCCGGCCGGGAGTCGGTGCCCGGGCTGATACGCGGCCGGGCGGCCAGGCTGCTGCTCGACGAGGGGCGGCTACCGGCGGAGGAGACGGCACGGCTGATGGGGCTCGCCCTGTCGCCGGCGGCCGCCCCGCCCGACGCGGCCGGCTGGATCGACGGCTTCGCCGGGGGTGGCTCCGGCGGCGGCACGCTGCTGGTCCACGACGACCGGCTGCTCCGGCTGATCGACGCCTGGCTCGCCTCGGTGCCCGCGCAGGCGTTCACCGACGTGCTGCCGCTGCTGCGGCGGACCTTCGGGGCGTACGAGCCGGGTGTCCGGCGGACCCTCGGCGAACTGGCCCGCCGCGGGCCCGGGGCCCGGCCCGGTTCCGCTGTTCCTGGTGCGGCGCCCGAGGGCTTCGCCCCGGAGCTGGACCCGGCCCGCGCGGACGCGGTCGTGGACCTGGTCCACCTGCTCCTCGCGGGAGCCGGCGCCGCGGGAGCCGGTGCCGCGGCCGCGACACCCTGACGCGGCCGGCGGCGGACGGAGCGGGGCGCCCGGCCCCTGGAGCGGGCCGGTGGGACAGCAGGACGGTGCCGCGGACGGAGACGGAAGCCGGCGCGGGCCCGGCCGGGACGCGGGAGCCGGCGCCGCGGGCGGGGCGGGCGGGGCAGGAAGGGCCGGCGGCCGGAGCCGTCGGCGACCAGGACACGGAGGGGGACGGACGGATGAGCGGGACGGGGAACGCGGTGGCAGCGCACGGCGCGGCGGGGGAGGCGGAGCGGCTGCGGCGGTGGCGCCTGGTGCTCGGCGGGGGAGACGCGGACGGCACCGGGTGCACCCTCGCCGGCCGGGACGCGGGGATGGACGCCGCGCTCGGCGCGCTCTACGGCGGATCGGGGGGTGGTGGGTCGCGCCGGGCGGCCGGGGAGCGGTCGGCCGGGCTCGGCGGCTCCGCACCCTCCGTGGCGCGCTGGCTCGGCGACATCCGCACGTACTTCCCGAGCCCCGTCGTCCAGGTCATGCAGCGTGACGCCATCGAGCGGCTCGGCCTGTCCGCGCTGCTGCTGGAGCCGGAGATGCTGGAGGCCGTCGAACCGGACGTGCACCTCGTCGGCACCCTGCTGTCCCTCAACAAGGCGATGCCCGAGACCACCAGGGAGACGGCCCGGGCCGTGGTCCGGAAGGTCGTCGAGCAATTGGAGGAGAAGCTGGCGGCGCGGACCAGGGCCACCATCGGCGGTGCCCTCGACCGGTCCGCGCGGACCAGCCGGCCCCGGCACGCCGACATCGACTGGAACCGGACCATCCGGGCGAACCTGAAGAACTACCTGCCCGAGTACCGGACCGTCGTCCCCGAGCGGCTGGTCGGGTACGGCCGTGCGGCCCGATCGGTGCAGAAGGAGGTGGTCCTCTGCATCGACCAGTCGGGCTCGATGGCGGCCTCCGTCGTCTACGCCTCCGTCTTCGGGGCCGTACTGGCCTCGATGCGGTCGATCGCGACCCGGCTCGTCGTCTTCGACACCGCCGTCGTCGACCTGACGGACCAACTCGACGACCCGGTGGACGTCCTCTTCGGAACCCAGCTCGGCGGCGGCACCGACATCAACCGCGCCCTGGCCCACTGCCAGTCGAAGATCACCCGCCCTGCCGATACCGTCGTGGTCCTGATCAGTGATCTCTACGAGGGCGGCATTCGCAACGAGATGCTGCGCCGGGTCGCGGCGATGAAGGCGGCGGGGACCGAGTTCGTGACCCTGCTCGCCCTGTCCGACGAGGGCGCGCCCGCCTACGACCGGGAGCACGCCGCGGCCCTGGCGGCCCTGGGCGCCCCGGCCTTCGCCTGCACCCCCGACCTCTTCCCGGACGTGATGGCGGCGGCGCTGGAGAAGCGGCCCCTGCCGGTGCCCTGATCCGGCTCCGGGTCGGACTCGTCGGATCGGACGAATGTGCGGCGCGGCCCTGGGCGAATCTGTGACAGGTATCACCGCTCAGGTGTGATCTGTGATTTAGGGAGGCAGGTGTCCCGGGGATAACCTGCGGGACGGACATGCCGCGTCCACGGTCACCGTGTGCGCATCCCCTGTGACAGCGCCGTCACGTTGCCCTCCGCGGCACGCCCACGCAGACAACCGCGAACACTGCGAATCTTTGAAGACAAGGGACGGACGCGCGTGGACCTGTTCGAGTACCAGGCGAGGGACCTCTTCGCCAAGCACGGTGTACCGGTGCTGGCCGGTGAAGTGATCGACACGCCTGAGGCGGCTCGCGAGGCCACCGAGCGGCTGGGCGGCAAGTCTGTCGTCAAGGCGCAGGTGAAGGTCGGTGGCCGCGGCAAGGCCGGCGGCGTCAAGCTGGCCGCCACCCCGGACGAGGCCGTCGCCCGCGCGACGGACATCCTGGGCATGGACATCAAGGGCCACACGGTCCACAAGGTGATGATCGCGGAGACCGCTCCCGAGATCCTCGAGGAGTACTACGTCTCCTACCTCCTGGACCGCACCAACCGCACCTTCCTGGCCATGGCCTCGGTCGCCGGCGGCATGGACATCGAGGAGGTCGCCGAGAAGACCCCCGAGAAGCTCGCCAAGGTCCCGGTCGACGCCAACGAGGGCGTCTCCATCGAGAAGGCCCGCGAGATCGTCGCCCAGGCGCAGTTCCCGGCCGAGGTCGCCGAGAAGGTCGCCGAGGTCCTGGTCACCCTGTGGCAGACCTTCGTCGCCGAGGACGCCCTCCTCGTCGAGGTCAACCCGCTGGCGAAGGTCGCCTCCGGCGACGTCATCGCCCTCGACGGCAAGGTCTCCCTGGACGAGAACGCGGAGTTCCGTCAGCCGTCCCACGAGGAGCTCGTGGACAAGGCCGCCGCCAACCCGCTGGAGGCCGCGGCCAAGGAGAAGGGCCTGAACTACGTCAAGCTCGACGGTCAGGTCGGCATCATCGGCAACGGCGCGGGTCTCGTCATGAGCACCCTGGACGTCGTCGCCTACGCCGGTGAGAACCACGGCGGCGTCAAGCCCGCCAACTTCCTGGACATCGGCGGTGGCGCCTCCGCCGCCGTCATGGCCAACGGTCTCGAGATCATCCTCGGCGACCCGGACGTCAAGTCCGTCTTCGTCAACGTCTTCGGCGGCATCACCGCCTGCGACGAGGTCGCCAACGGCATCGTCCAGGCCCTCCAGCTGCTCAAGGACAAGGGCGAAGAGGTCACCAAGCCGCTCGTCGTCCGCCTCGACGGCAACAACGCCGAGCTGGGTCGCAAGATCCTCTCGGACGCCAACCACCCGCTGGTGCAGCGCGTGGACACCATGGACGGCGCGGCTGACAAGGCCGCCGAGCTCGCTGCGGCTGCGAAGTAAAGGGACGAGGTCACAGACTCACCATGGCTATCTTCCTCAACAAGGACAGCAAGGTCATCGTCCAGGGCATGACCGGTGCCACGGGCATGAAGCACACCAAGCTGATGCTCGCCGACGGCACGAACATCGTCGGTGGCGTGAACCCGCGCAAGGCCGGCACGTCCGTCGACTTCGACGGCACCGAGGTCCCGGTCTTCGGCTCGGTCGCCGAGGCGATGAAGGAGACCGGCGCCAACGTCTCCGTCCTCTTCGTCCCGCCGGCCTTCGCCAAGGCCGCCGTCGTCGAGGCCATCGACGCCGAGATCCCGCTGGCCGTCGTCATCACCGAGGGCATCGCGGTCCACGACTCCGCCGCCTTCTGGGCGTACGCGAAGTCCAAGGGCAACAAGACCCGCATCATCGGCCCGAACTGCCCGGGTCTGATCACCCCCGGCCAGTCCAACGCCGGCATCATCCCGGGCGACATCACCAAGCCCGGCAAGATCGGTCTCGTGTCCAAGTCCGGCACGCTGACCTACCAGATGATGTACGAGCTGCGCGACATCGGCTTCACCTCCTGCGTCGGCATCGGTGGCGACCCGGTCATCGGCACCACCCACATCGACGCCCTGGAGGCCTTCGAGGCCGACCCGGAGACCGAGCTGATCGTCATGATCGGCGAGATCGGCGGCGACGCCGAGGAGCGTGCGGCCGACTTCATCAAGGCCAACGTCACCAAGCCGGTCGTCGGCTACGTCGCGGGCTTCACCGCCCCCGAGGGCAAGACCATGGGCCACGCCGGCGCCATCGTCTCCGGCTCCTCCGGCACCGCGCAGGCCAAGAAGGAGGCCCTTGAGGCCGCCGGCGTCAAGGTCGGCAAGACGCCGACCGAGACCGCGAAGCTGGCCCGCGAGATCCTGAACGGCGCGAAGTAACCGCTGCCGCTGTCCGGGTGACATGCGTACGGGCGTGGCCCGCACCCCTCCGGGGG
>NZ_JBHWJJ010000104.1:0-29684 GCF_042732005.1 Streptomyces sp. NPDC059851
ACCGGCCCCGACACGCAGCAAGCTCACCCGCCCTCATACAAGCAGCGAACTACCGAACACCAACCGTGACAAGACCAGCTAACAAAGCACTACTAGAGCTCCAGCAGCCGTTCCTGCGCGGCGGGGCTCAGCGGCCCGGGGGTGCGGCGGCTGGCCGCCGCGAACCGTCCGACAAGCTGGAAGCCGTCGTGCCGGTCCGAGCGGTCTGGTCGGGGATCTACGCGATTTCCGGAACGTTGGAGACGACTCGCCCGAGGTGTTCATGCCCGACTACGCCGGCCGCTTGGAGCAGGCGGGGCAGCGTCGTCATGGCCCTACTCGCAGGTGGGGTCGTCGCGGTGCTGGCCGTCAGGTGGCGTCGGCACACCTTCGCGGCTCTGGAAAGCGAAGAGCTGGCCGTCGAAGGGCGGCAGGCCCCGAGGCCGGTCTGGCATCTCTGCCTGAGCCCCAGTGCCACCGCCGAAAGTTCTGCCCGAGGCCCTCATGAGCGTGGGCCGATCGGCCGGACAATGGTGGGCATGACGCTGACGATTTGGATCGATGACTGGCAGATGCAGTGCTGCGGAGAGAGCTTCGCGCCAGGCGATGTTGCCTCGTGGACCCTGCTGGAGGTCGATCCGGAGGACTACGCCGACGTCGTCGGTAGCGAACGTGCGGATGAGATCGACTTCCGCGAGGAGCATCACGGCCAGGAAGACGGACACGCACCCACCTCGGTGGAGGTGGTGTCGATCATCGAGGTCCACTGCCGTTACGGGGTACCTGCGGGTGCCACGGACAAGGTGAACCACCCCGTTCCGGGCACGACCGTACTGGTACCGGTTGAGGTAGCGGATGGGTGGGCCAAGGCCAGGCCGGACGTGAGCTTCGCGGGCTACCTGGTGACCGCACGGCGTGTCACGGACCTGCCGGAAGGTGCGGCAGCTCGCGGTCAATGAGGGAGCCGGCGGACGCGTGCCGGATAGGTGCCCGGGTGGCGGGCTTACAAGGCAGATGTCGGCGGTTCGAAACCGTCCGTGCACGGGGGGCTTTGACGTCGGTATCGACATCAACGGTTGTAGTGAGGGGCGGTCGCGCCGACCCCTCGGCAGCCGGTCCGTGTGCCCGACCGCCTCGCGCTGCGTGTCCTGGACGACGTGGGCGTCCACGTTCACGGTTGCCGCGGTCTGCGAGTGCCCGAGGAAGTTCCATCACCACCCGCGGCGGGAGCACGGCGGCGGTCAGCAGCGCGGCTGCCCCGTGCCGTTCGTCGTACAGCCGGACCAGCCGGAGGCCGGCGCCCTCGGCGGCCGGGTGAAGGACCAGCACCCGTTCCGCGGCTAGATCGGCCGCCCGGTCCGGGTGGTGAACGGCTCCCCATGCGTGTGGGTCGACGGCGGACGGACGGGATGGCAGCGGGGCAGGCCGTGGCTGGGGTGCGTGCCCCTCTCGTGCCCGATCCGTCGGGAAGCTGGGGAGACCACGGGGACTCAGAGCAAGGCTCCGACCCAAAGTCCCTCCGTGTCGACCTCGGGTGCCCCGTTTGACACGAAAAGACCCCCAGCTGGGCAAGGCTGGGGGTTTGACATCCGCAGGGGATCTCCAGCACCACCCGCGGACGCCCCGGCGGCGGTCAGTGCAGTGGCCGCGCTTCCCTCGCATGCGCCACCGATTGGCTGGGGCCGAAGCGTGGTGGTGGCGCGATCGGCGCTCCTCCAGCTCGCCGGTTGCCACGGTCGGGGCGCCGTTTTGACCACGGTGGGGCCGCACTCCCTGGTGTTGACCGGTGTGTGAGGCCGGACCGGCGGCCGGGTGTCAGGGCCTGTGCGTGGGGGCCGGTTCGGGCTTCTGGGAGGCTGAAGGCGGTCTGACGGCGGCTGCCGTCGCGCCGGCCCCGTGCCGGAGGGCCGCGGCCAGCTGAGCCGTCGGATGCTCGGCGGAGGGGTGTCGGTGGTGGGTGGGGGCGTGGGATGGTCGGGGGATGGGCGAGTGGGGTGTCGTGGGGGCGGCTCTGCTGGGGGTTGCCGGTGTGCTGGCGGTGGGGGAGAGGAAGGCCGCGGCCGGGTTCGAGCGGCGGCGCGAGGCCGAGCGGGCACGGCTGATCGCTCAGGTCGCCGAGGCGCAGGGGGCAGGGGACGGCCCGGGTACGGGGGTCGGTACGGGGCAGGGGGATCCGAAGTACGCCGACGTCGGGGGGAGCTCGCGCGGGCCTGAGCGGGAACGGCCCGGGGCCCGGGGGGATGCGGGGTTCACGGCCGTACTCGTCGAGTACTACGCGTACGGGCTGGCGCAGGCACGCAGCAGCTTCGCCACGAGCCAGCGGTTCGCCGGGGTGGGGGCCGCGATCCTGCTGGTCGGAGTGGCGCTCGGCGTCTGGAAGGCGGAGAGCACCGGGGACCTCTACCTGGGGGTCGTGATCAGCTCGCTCGGGGTCGTCGTCACCCTCGTCGGGCAGCTGTTCCACCGGCGCGCCGACATCGCGCTGCGGCACATGGCCGACCAGACCGCCGCCCTGCGCGAGGACCGCAGGGCGGCCGAGGCCATGCAGCAGGCCGTCGGGCTGCTGGACGAGGTGGCGGACCCCGAACTGCGGGCACGGCTCCAGGCCGGCTTGATCATGAAGTTGTCCGGGGCCGAGCTGCCCCGGTAGCGGGATAGTAGGGGTATGTGCCGTTCCATCAAGACCCTGCGACCGCCCGCCATCCCCGAGAAGGCCACCGAGGAGGAGATCCGGGCCGCCGCGCTGCAGTACGTGCGCAAGGTGTCCGGCTTCCGGGCTCCAGCCGCGCACAACCAGGAGGTTTTCGACGCGGCCGTGGACGCCGTCGCCGAAGCGACCCGGGACCTGCTGGACGGGATCCGGGTACGGGGCGCCGCCGCGCCGGCCGTTGCTCCAGCGTAGGTCGCGCGGGCGGCCCGGGTCAGGACGTACGGGCCCGGCGGCGCAGGATCCAGATACCGGTGCCGAGTGCGCTCGCGGCGAGGGTGCCGCCGATCGCGATCTGGGCCGGGCTCACCGCGCCGATGCTGCCGCCCTCGCCGCCGCGGGCCGCGCCGGGTGCGACCTGCAGGGAGACGGTGACGCGCGTCCCGCCGAAGTCCCCGCACTCGAAGGTGACGGGGTGCACGCCCGTGGAGGCGCCGCGCAAGATGGTGGCGCTCCCCGACAGGCTGTCGAAGCTGCTGCCCGCGCGCAGGCGGACCTCCCCGAACGCGCTCGACGCGGCCCGGCCGGAGCTGGTTCCGCAGCCGCGGAGGTGGAGGGCGACCCGGTTGCCTGGGGCGACGGTGGTGGGGGAGACCGCCGCCGAGAGGGGGGAGCCGTTGACGGCGTGGGCGGCGGAGAGCGGAGTGGCAGCGGTGGCGGCGACGGCGAGGGTCGCGGCCACGAGGCTCAGCAGCGGGCGGTTCGACGGCTTGGCGGGCATGGAGAGAACTCCTCGTGCTCCTCGAAACGGCGCGGCCCGGCCACGGATGTGACGCGGATTCGGTTGCGCACCGTGCTGAGGACGCTAGGAGCCCGAGCCGCCGTCGGCGATCGGGGCCGGGTGAACGGGTGAGCCCCTGCTCCGCCCGGGGGAACGCCGAGGGCGCAGGGCGGCCGGGCTGTTACGCCGTCGGGGCCGCAGCGGGGGCTGGGCGACGGATGACGAACGCGGCGAGGGCACCCGCGGCGAACAGGGCGATCACGGAGACCGCGGTGCCGAGCCAGGCCGCGCCGAGCCATTGGGTGCCGAAATAGCCGAAGGCCACGCTGTAACCGGCCCAGGCCACGCCCGCCAGAGCCGACCAGGGCAGGAACTCCCGCGCCTTGCGGTGGGTCTTCCCGGCGCCCAGCGACACCACCGAACGGCCGGCCGGCGCGAACCGGGCGATCACCACCAAGGCCCCGCCGCCACGGGCCAGGGCCGTGCCCAGGCGCTCCTGGGCCAGCGTCAGGCGCCGGGACCGGGCAATGGCCCGCTCAAGCCGGTCGCCGCCGCGCCGAGCCAGCCGGAACGCAGCCATGTCACCCAGCACCGAAGAGGTCGTGGCGATCAGCAGCAGTGCCGCAATGTCCGGGACCTGCTCCGGCACGGGAACCGGTCCCGCCGCCCCCGCGGCAGCTGCTGCCGCCGCCGCAGTGATCACCAGAACCCCGCTCGGCAGCACCGGAAGGAACACGTCGAGCACGACGGACAACGCCACGACGGCGTAGATCCATGGGCTCGCGGTCAGTGACCCCAGACTCTCCCACAAGACGAGACCCCCCGGTCCGGTTGACGTGCCTCGGCATGAAGCGCCGCGACGTCGCGCGGAAGCGGCAGGGGCGGCTTGACAGCCATACAGCGTACGCCGGGCACTGCCGCTCCCGACGCCCGGGGGCGCCCAGCCGCACGGCGCGCCAGCCGCAGCTGCCCCTGACGGCTGCTCGGGTCGCTGGGGGCCGCTCGCGGCTGCTCAGGGCTCCGACGTGAGCTGGCGGTCCAGCACCGTGACCAGCCGGGCGCCGACGCCGACCAGACCGTCACGCCGCCGCGAGCCGCCCATCCGGCGGGCCTGGTCCAGCCGCAACCGCGCCGACCGGCCCGACAACGACAGCGTCATCAGCTGGTTCCCGAACCAGGGGCCGCCCGTACGCCGCCAACTCAGCGGGGGACGGCCCGTCCGCCCGTGCCGCGAGAGGCCGCGCCCCAGCCAGCGGCCGACCCGCGACCAGCCCAGCCGGAACCCCCACCTCACCACCGCCGGAATCGAGTTGTGGACGGGCGAGCACGTCAGCTGGAACACCCGTGCCGCGCTGGGTATTCGGGGCTCGGCCACATACGCGTGATGCACGTCCCCGGACAGCACCGCCACCGTCGCCGGTGCCCCCGGACCCGTACCCACCTCCTCGATCAGATCGCTGAGCGCCTTGAACGACGCCGGGAACGCCGCCCAGTGCTCCAGATCGCTGCGCCGCCGCAGGTCCTCGCTGATCCGCGCCCAGCGAGGCCCCCGGTCACCACGGCACAGCGCGGCGTTCCACACTTCCGCGTCATGGATCAAGGGAGGCATCAGCCACGGCAGGGAGGACCCGATCAGCAGGTGGTCGTACCCCCCTCGGCCGGCCAGTGCGTTCTCCCGGAGCCACTCCTGTTCGGCCGGGTCGAGCATGGCGCGCCCGTCCTCGGCCAGCACCCGCGCCGCCCGCGTGTCCACCATCAGCAGCCGTGACCGGCCGAGGTCCCGCCGGTAGCTCCAGCGCACCGAGCTCGGATCGGCATCCGCCGCGGCGGCGAAGGCGCGCAGCGCGTCCGTACCGTCCGCGTCCTTGCACACGGACTGGTACAACGCGTCGGCCGCCAGCTCGGCCGGCGACAGATTGCCCAGGTGCTGGTACACCCAGTACGACATCAGCCCGCTGACCACCCGCTCCTGCCACCAGGGCGTGGCCCGCATTTCGGCCAGCCATGCGGCGCTGGTGTTCCAGTCGTCCACGACGTCGTGGTCGTCGAACATCTGCAGGCTGGGGACCGTCGACAGGAGCCACCGGATCTCCGGGTCGAGCCACGACTCGTAGTAGAGGCGGGTGTACTCCTCGTAGTCGGCGACCTGAGCGCCGGGCGGGTCCCGCAGGTCACGCCGGGCCGCGATCCACTGCCGGGTCTCGGGGGACAGGTGGTCGGCGTACACCTGGTCGCCCAGGAGGAGCAGGACGTCGGGCCGCGGCTCGTGCGGGGCGGCGGCCAGCCGGGCTGCGAGCGTGTCGAGTGCATCCGGGCCGTGCGGCCCGTGCCGGTCGGCGGGCGGGACGGCCTGCCGGCAGGAGCCGAACGTGATCCGCAGGTCGGGGCCCGGCCGTCCGGGTACGGCGACGGCGGGGGTGCTGATGGTGCTCGGTGGGAAGGCACTGTCGGGCAGCGGCCAGACGGGCACCCCGTCGAGCAGCACCTCGTACGAGGTCGTGGTCCCCGGGGTCAGGCCGCTCACCGGCACCACCGCGTAGTGGTGCCCGGCGACCTGGAACGTGCGCACACTGCCGGAGGCGCCGTCGGCGCAGCGCACCGCCGCTGTGCACGGGCGGTCGGTCTCGACCCATATGGTGGCCGAACCGCCCGTGTCCCAGTCGACGTGGCGCAGCAGCGGCCCCAGGCGCAGCGTGGCCATGGAACTCCCCCTCCTCCGTAGCGCTTTCGATCACGGTACGACGGGGAGGGGGAGCCTGGCCTCCCTCTCGTGGGGGAAATCAGATCCGGGCCGGTGGGAGGCCCCTGCTCGGCCCGGGGGCGGGTGTCCCCCACCCCCGGGCCGGTGGAGGCCGGTCCCGGGGCGGCGGGCGGCGGGCTGTCAGCAGCCGTTCAGGACGTTGACCAGGGCCGTCTTCTCGGCGGAGTCCATGCTGAGGCCCCAGTACTGCTTCACGTGGACCCACATGCGGGCGTAGGTGCAGCGGTAGGAGGTGCGCGACGGCAGCCACTCGGCCGGGTCCTTGTCGCCCTTGGCCTGGTTCACGTAGTCGGTGACCGCGATGAGCTGCGGGCGGGTGAGGTCGTTGGCGAACTGCTGGCGCTTGGAGGTGGTCCAGGAGTTGGCTCCGGAGCGCCAGGCCTCGGCGAGCGGGACGACGTGGTCGATGTCGAGGTCGGCGGCGGCGGTCCACGTGGCGCCGTCGTACTCGGAGAACCAGCTGCCGCTGACCGAGGCGCAGTTGGAGTCGGTGACGACGTTGTGGCCGTCCCGCTTCAGGACGGTCTCGCGGGTGTTGCAGGTGCCGGAGACCGTGCTCCAGTGCGGGAACAGGCTGCGGCTGTAGCCGCTGCTGGAGCCCTCGGTGCGCGGCGTGACGGTGGCGAGGTAGGCGCGGGCGTCCGAGGCGCTGATGGGGGTGGGCGGGGCGGCCTGGGCGACCGGGGCGTTCACGAGGGAGGTGAGGGCGGCGAGCGCGACGGTTGACGCGAGCACGCCAAGACGACGCGCGTAGACGGAGGGTATGCGGGCCGAAAGGGCCATGGCGATGCTCCCTGGGTGGGGGGTGTGCGGCCGGTTGACCCCCGGAGGGGGCGCGGCCAGGGTGGCGGTGCCGGATTGCGTGACGGCGGGCGCAAGGTTACAGGTATGCGACATGGGCACGTCACGTTCGGTGGGCCAAGTTCCCTGAAATAAACGGAGGTTGAGATTCCGGCGTGTGCACCCCCACCTCTAGGCGGGCGGGGGCGGGGCTCGCGAGGGAGGCGGGACGCACGGCGGGCGTGCGGCGCAAGGCCGAAGCCCCGGTCCGGGCGGTTCCGGGCTCCCGTATGCTGGTCGCAGCAGAAGGGGAGTAGCTCTTCGCCGGACCGTCGACATACTGCTGGGTCACCCAGCCGGCGCCCGGAGGCAGGCCGCCGTACACCGGCGACCGGCCAGCGAGACCTTCGGCAGCAGTGTCCTGTCCCAGTTCACTTGCACCCGTCCGCATCCGGGCGCGTGCGCGTGAAAGCCGTCAGGGCGCCGCCGAGCCGAAGCGACCCCTGATGCACCGCAGGTCTCTCGGAACCGGTGGCGCCCCCCACCCAACGAGGTCCCATCCCCGTGTTCAGCGACTTCAGCATCACCGTCACGGCCATCGCCTTCGGCGTCGTCTTCCTCGCCGAACTCCCCGACAAGACGGCCCTCGCCGGCCTGATGCTCGGCACCCGCTACCGCGCCTCCTACGTCTTCGCCGGCGTCGCAGCCGCCTTCGCCGTGCACGTCGCCCTCGCCATCGCCGCGGGCAGTGTCCTCACCCTGCTCCCGCACCGGCTCGTCCAGGCCGTGGTCGGCGTCCTCTTCCTTGCGGGCGCGGTCATGCTGCTGCTGAAGAAGAGCGACGGCGAAGAGGAGATCGAGGAGCCCGCCGACCAGTCCTTCTGGAAGGTCTCCGGAGCCGGCTTCATGCTGATCCTCGTCGCGGAGTTCGGCGACCTCACGCAGATCATGACCGCCAACCTCGCCGCCCGGTACGACGACCCCCTCTCGGTCGGCCTCGGCGCCGTACTCGCCCTGTGGGCGGTGGCGGGCATCGGCATCCTGGGGGGCCGCACGCTGATGAAGTACGTCCCGCTGCGCCTGATCACCAAGATCGCGGCTGCCGTGATGGCCGCCCTCGCCGCGTTCTCCCTGTACGAGGCGATCGCGGGCTGACGCGGAAGCGAGTGAGCCCTTCGCCGGGTCGGGCCTCCGCCGGCTGCGGGCGGGAACCTGAGGAGTGAGCCCGCCACGCCACGGTGGCCGCAGGTGCCGGGACCGCGGACGTACGCGCGCCACCGAACGGTGGCGATCGCACCAGGAGAAGGTGGGCGCCGCCTGCCGCCCGGAGCCCCGGCCGCGTTCCGCGCCGGCGGCCCACCGGCACATCAGCGGTGGATGCCTCCGAGCCCGGACGCGCCCGGTCCGAGCCCGGTCCGCCCGCGGCCCGAAACGGCGTTCGGGCGTGCCGGTCAGGAGGTGGGGAGCAGGGTGAGGTGGATCGAGCCGTCCGGGGCGGTGGTCACGCGGACGGCCGTCAGGTCGGGCACGTGGGCCGTCGGAGCGTGCTCAGCGGCGCGGGGACCGATGCCGATCACTCGCATCCCGGCCGCGCGGCCCGCGGCTATGCCCGCGCCCGAGTCCTCGAAGACGATGCAGTCGGCGGGGTCCACGCCCAGTTCGGCAGCGCCCTTGAGGAAGCCCTCGGGGTCCGGCTTGCTGGCCCCTACGCACTCGGCCGTGATCCGCAACGCGGGCATGGGGAGGTCGGCAGCCGTCATCCGGGCCGTGGCGAGGGCCGCGTCGGCGGACGTGACCAGGGCGTGCGGCAGCCCGCCGATCGCCCTCATGAACTCCGCGGCCCCGCCGACCGGCACCACGCCCTCGGTGTCGGCGGTCTCACGGGCGAGCATGACGGCGTTCTCGGCGTGATTGACCTCCATCGGGCGGTCCGGCAGGAGGACCGCCATCGTGGCGTACCCCTGGCGGCCGTGCACCACCTTGAGGGCTTCCTCCGGATCCAGGCCGTGGGACACCGCCCACTCGCGCCAGCAGCGCTCGACCACCGCGTCCGAGTTGACCAGGGTGCCGTCCATGTCCAGGAGCAGGGCCTTGGCGGTGAGGACGACGGGGGAGGCGGTGGTGCTGGCCGGCATCGGCGGGGGCTTCAGACGGGGCGGGAGAAGAGAACAAGTGGTTCCGTCCACCGGTCAGGGATTGCGGACGGAACCACTTTGTTCCTACACGATACAAAACAAGGGTGGTGTGCGCCACCGCGGGGTCGGGGACCTCAGCCGAGACCCTCCAACACCGTGCGCGTCTGCGGGCCGTAGACGCCTTCCGGGTCGCCCTCGATGTCGTACTGCCACTGGAACCAGGCGACGGCGTTCTCCGTGCGGTCGTCGTATTTGCCCGTGTACTTGCCCCGGTACAGGCCCTGGGCTGCCAGGAGCCGCTGCAGCTTCTCCACCTCGGCGCCGGAGTCACCGTGCCTCAGCGTCGGAGCCTTGGGGGCCGCCGGGGAACTGCTGGCCGCACGCGGGGCCGACGGGCTCGGCGACCCGGACGCCGAGGAGCGGGACCCGCTGGGCGACGCGGACGCCGACTTGGAGGGAGCGGCGGACTTGGAAGCCGAGGCCTTCGGGGACGGAGCCGCCGAGGAGGGGACCTGCGTCGGATCGGTCGGCAGCACGCTGGCCGCCGGCCCGGACGGCTTGGCGTCCAGGAGGACCGTGTCGCTCTCGGCGGAACGCGGCAGCATCCCCAGCGCCAGTGCCGCAGTGCCGACCGCGACCACGGTGCCGGCACCGGCGAGGACCGTCGGCAGGCGTCGGCGGCGGGAGCCGGACGAGGACCGCTTCCCGGGGGCCCCACCCCCACCCCCTCCCCTTCCCCTGAGTGTGCCGAGTTCGCCCAGGTCCTGCGGGACCGGCGTCAGCGGGGCCGTTTCGGCAGGCCAGCTCGCCTGCGGTGGTGCGTCCGGCCAGACCGCGGGTGTTCCATACGCAGGAGTGGCGTCCGCCTGCGGCCCCGTGCCGGGCTCGGCGTGGGCATGGCCGTGGGTGTGGGCGTGCGCGGGGTCGGCCACTGCGCCGTACACCGGCTGGGCCGGAGGCATCGGCGGTACCGGCGGTATCTGCTGCGTGGCCTGCAGGTCCGTCTCCCCGGGTGGGGCCAGCGATACGTACGGGCGGATGCGCAACGGCTCGAAGCCGCCGCCCGATCCCCCGGACGCGCACTCGCAGGCGACGCCCACCGCGTCGCAATCTGGACAGCGCTCAGCGCTCACTGGAATCCCTCCCTGGCCATTGCCTGCGATTATGCAGACCCGTTCAGGGCCACCCAACCCACCCGAGAGGCCATAACCGGACACACCGCTCAGGATGGAGATGTTGATCCGGACTGAGGAGGAGCGGATGGCTCGCGAAGTCACCAAGGGCGACGCCTTGGATCCCGTCTCCGGCCCGGGAAAATCCGGCCCGGCCGCCGAACACGCCTCCCGTGAGGTGCTCGTCTCCATCGGCGCACTGATGCTGGGTCTGCTGCTCGCCGCCCTCGACCAGACGATCGTCTCCACCGCCCTCCCGACGATCGTCAGCGAGCTGGGCGGAATGGAGCACCTGTCCTGGGTCGTCACCGCCTACATGCTCGCCTCCACCGCCGCGACACCCTTGTGGGGCAAGCTCGGCGACCAGTACGGGCGCAAGAAGCTGTTCCAGGCCGCCATCGTCATCTTCCTCGTCGGGTCGGCACTGTGCGGACTCGCCCAGGACATGACCCAGCTGATCGGCTTCCGGGCCCTGCAGGGCCTGGGGGGTGGCGGCCTGCTGGTGCTGTCGATGGCGATCGTCGGCGACATCGTCCCGCCCCGCGAACGCGGCCGGTACCAAGGGCTCTTCGGAGCCGTCTTCGGCGCGACCAGCATCCTCGGACCGCTACTCGGCGGCCTGTTCGTCGACCACCTGTCCTGGCGCTGGGTCTTCTACATCAACCTCCCCATCGGTCTCCTCGCGCTCGCCGTCATCGCGGCGGCCCTGCACATCCCGGCGCGCCGCTCGAAGCACACCATCGACTACCTCGGCACCTTCCTCATCGCATCCGTCGCCACCTGCCTCGTCCTCATCGCCTCCCTCGGCGGCACCTGGGGCTGGGGCTCGGCCCGGACCATCGGCCTGGCCGTCCTCGGTGCCGTGCTGCTCGCCGCCTTCCTCCTCGTGGAGCGCAGGGCCGCAGAACCCGTCCTTCCGCTCGGTCTCTTCCGCATCCACACTTTCACCCTCTGCTCGGTGATCAGCTTCATCGTCGGGTTCGCGATGTTCGGCGCGATGGTCTACCTCCCGACGTTCCTGCAGGTCGTGCAAGGGGTCTCGCCGACCATGTCCGGCGTCCACATGCTGCCGATGGTCCTCGGCATGCTCATCTCCTCGACCGGGTCCGGCCAGATCGTCACCCGCACCGGGCGTTGGAAGGTCTTCCCCCTCCTCGGTACCGGGGTCACCGCGATCGGACTCCTGCTCCTGCACCAGCTGCACCGCACCAGCGGCAGCTGGGAGATGAGCGCGTACTTCTTCGTGTTCGGCCTCGGGCTCGGCCTGGTCATGCAGGTGCTCGTACTGGCCGTGCAGAACGCCGTCCGCTACGAGGACCTCGGCGTCGCCACCTCCGGCGCGACGTTCTTCCGCTCCATCGGAGCCTCCTTCGGCGTCGCGATCTTCGGCACGATCTTCACCAACCGGCTCGACGACAAACTCAACACCGCCTTCGCCGGGCTTCCGCTCCCGCCCGGCACCGCCGCACAGGTGGAGGCCGACCCCCGGGCCATCGCGACACTGCCCGCCGACGTGCAGCCCACCGTGCTCGACGCCTACGCCGAATCGATCACGGACGTCTTCCTCTACGCCGTCCCCGTCGTCCTCCTCGCCTTCGCCGTCTCCTGGTTCCTCAAGGAGGACACGCTCCGCGGCTCCGTGACCGCCCCCGACGTGACCGAGACGCTCGCCTCCAACCCCGTGCAGCGCTCCTCCCACGAGGAGGTGGCCCGCGCCCTGTCGGTCCTGGGCACCCGCGAGGGCCGCCGCCACGTCTACGAGAAGATCACCCAACGGGCCGGGCTGGACCTGCTGCCCGCCTCCAGCTGGCTACTGCTGCGGATCAACAGGTACGGCTCGGCCGAGCCCGCGGTGCTCGCGGAACGCACCACCGTGCCGCTGAAGGTAATCACCGATGCCGCCCGTCAGATCGAAGAGCGCGGGCTCGCCGTACGGGACGGGCTACCGCTGATCCTGACCGACCGCGGACGAGAGTACGCGGCGAAACTGGCGCACGCCCGGGAGGAGTCCCTCGCCGCACTGCTCGGCGATTGGTGGGGCCCGGACCGCCCGACCGACCTGGCCGAACTGGTCAAGGAGCTCAATGCCGAGCTCTGCGGGTCGGACGCCGAGGAACCGTACGACGCGCCCGCGCGCCGGGACCACGCGGCGCACTGACCGGAACGGCACCACCCGCTGCCGCGGTGATCGGGACGGAAGCCTCGGGCCGGGCCTCGGGCGCATGTCGGATGTGCTCTAGGTTGGCTGATGTGAGGGGGCGGAGGCGCAGTTACCGATATGTCGGACCGGTCGAGCTGAAGACTGCGGTCCGGCCTGGTGACGGCGGGTGCCGGATCGGCTCGGCGGCTGACTTCGGTGGCTGGATCGTGGAGCAATCGGCGGCGGAGCTGGCTGAACCGTTCACCTTCGTGGTCGGGATGGACGGTGTGCTTCGGCTGGCGCCACGACGCAGCGAGCACGTGGCCTGTGCCGGCGGAGGAATGGTTCTGAGTGCCGGCGAGATCAGCTTCATGCGCGAGGCGAACCGGTGGGCCGTGGGAGAGGTCAGCAACCAGTCCACCGGGTACTGCCCGGACGTCAGCTCCTGGTCGGCAGTCGCCCATGCTTTGGACGACGTGGAACTTGGGCGGCCCTCCGGCTTCACCCACGAGGTGGTGTTCCGGCGGTGCCCCGGCTGCCAGGAGCACAACATCGTGCGAGAGGACGACTTCGTCTGCGTCTTCTGCGACAGCGATCTGCCCGCGGCGTGGAACGTGGATCCCGCCGCGTGACGGCCGAGGGCCACAGCCACTCGTTTTGAACCGGCTGGCCTGGCTCGACCGGCCCACAGGTCAGATCGTCCGCCGCTGCCTCGGGCTTCGGATCTCAGGCGAGGGGCTTTTCGAACCAGTGCTCCGCGTACGGGCCCGAGTTGTACGCCGGTATTTCCGCGTACCCGTTGCGCGCGTACAGGGCGCGCGCCTCCACCAGGTCCGACCGGGTGTCCAGGCGGACCCGCTCGGCGCCCAGCGCCCGGGCCGCGTCCTCCAGTGCAGCGAGCAACGCCGCGCCGCCGCCCGTGCCGCGGGCGCGCGGGTCCACGTACACCCGGGTCAGTTCGGCGGTGGCGGGGTCGAGCATCCGTACGCCGCCGCAGGACAGTGACGCCCCGTCCAGCCGGCCGACGACGAACTGGCCCGTCGGCGGAACCAGGCCGTCGGCAGGGTCGTCCCTCAGCCCCTCGTCGACCTCGGCTTCGGTCGCGGGGCGTTTCCAATAGCGTCCGGCCACTTCCGCGTAGTACGCGCGCCGCAGTGCGGTGGCGTCGGGCGTGTCGAAGTGTTCGGCCTCGACCGTCCAGGTGCCGAGGCCTGCGCTCGTGCCGAGGGCTGCGCTCCTGCCGGTGCCGGTGCCGGTGCCGGTGCCGGTGTCCGAGCTGGTGCTGGTGCGGGTGCGAGTCCCCGTGCTGGTGTGGGTGCGGGTTTCGCTGTTGATGTTCATGGAGTCATTGTGGAGTCGCGTCGTGACCCGTCACGTGGAATATCCACAGGAACGGGCCGATGATGGGAAAAGGGTTAAATCACACTGACGGAGGGCGTGACGGCCATGTCCCAACACCCTGACGCTGCCCTGATCCGCCGCGGCTACGACGCCTTCGGCAAGGGCGACATGGACACCCTGGGCTCGCTGATGACGGCCGACGTCATCCACCACGTGCCCGGCAGCAACCCGTTGTCGGGCCACCACAAGGGTCGGGAAGCCGTCCTCGGCCTCTACCGCCGGCTCGCCGAGGAGACCAACGGCACCATGGCGGTCGACCTGCACTCGGTGATGGTGGACGGGCGCGGGCACGCCATCTCCGTACACACGTTCCGGGGCGACCGCGGCGACCACGGGCTCGAAATCCAGCAGGGCCTCTTCTTCACGATCGTCGGCGGGAAGATCAGCGACATCGACGAGTGCACCCAGGACATCGACGAGGCGGACGCCTTCTGGAGCTGACGGCCTCCTCGTCGATGTTCCTTCGTGCTCCTCGTGCTCCTCGTGCTCCTCGTGCTCCTCGTGCTCCTCGTGCTCCTCGTGCTCCTCGTGCTCCTCGTTCTTCCGGTCCTCCGGTCCTCCGGTCCTCCGGTCCTCCGGTCTTCCGGTTTTCCGGCCCTCCGGCCCTGTCCTCGTCCCTTTGCCTCCGCGCTCCCCCGGGCGCTTCCGGCTCAGGCCCCGGTCTTCGGACCCGCCTGCTGCACGACCTCGAACGACCACAGCGTCGACGCCGAGGCCGCCGGCTTCGGCCGCTCACCCGACGCCCCCGCCGCGCCGCCGCCGGCCCCGCCCTGGTGCGCGGCCTTCATGGGACCCTCCATCCACGCCTGGAAGTCCTCCTCGGACCTCCACCGCGTGTAGACCAGGTACTGGTCCGTGCCCTCCACCGGTCGCAGGAGTTCGAACCACTCGAACCCGTCCGAGCCCTCCACAGCCCCCGCCCGTGAGGCGAACCGCTGCTCCAGCACCTCCCGCTGCTCGGCGGGCACGGTCAGAACGTTGATCTTCACGATGCTCATGACCGCCATCCTAGGGATGCGGCGGGGGATATCGTCGTTCCCGGCAATTCAGCGCGGCAGCCGGGCTCAGTCAAGGTTGCGTTCATCAGGCGGGAGGCCGGCGAGGCGTGGCCAACACGGCGGAGGACAGCGGGGCGGACGGACATGCCGGGGACATAGGCGGGCGCAGCGGGGACGGCCGGCTCGCGGCGGCGCGGCTGCTCCTGTGGGCGCTGGTCGGCATCCTCGCCGTGCGACAGGCCGCGGCCGTGCTCCGCGTGCCGCCCGGCGAGTGGCTCGCCGACCTGCACCTTCCCGGACCCCTGCCAGGCTCGCTCTACGACGCCGGGCAGTTCTCCGGCACTCCCTTCGCCGGTCTCGTCCTGAAGCCCCTCCTCGGTCTTGCCGCGCCCCCGCTGGAGCTGGCCTGGACCTGTGTGACGTTGCTGTGCGTGGCCGCGGTCGGGTCGGTAGCCGTTCGGGGCCTGCCCGACCCCCTGCCGCGGCGGACCGTGCTGCTCGCCGCGCCCGCCCTGGTCGGCCTGATGCTGGTGTCACTGCCCGTTCGGGAGGCCGCCTCGCCCGGCCAGGCCGCCGGCGTCCCCGGCGTCCCCGTCATGCCCGTTCTGCCCGTGCTGTTGGTGTTGCTGGCCGTGTTCCGGGTGCCCGGTGAGCGCCCGTCCGGCTTCCTCGTCGGTCTCGCTGCTGCCCTCCAGCCCGCCCTGCTGCTGTTCGTGCCGCTGCTGTGGGCGTCGGGCCGTCGCACCGCCGCCCGGGCCGCTGCCGTCACCTCCGCCGGCGCGACCGGCCTGTCCTGGGCGGCTCTGCCCGGCGACTCGTGGACGTACTGGGTGCACCACCTCGCCGGCACCGGCCTCGGCGCCGCCCCCGACGCCCTCGCCAACCAGTCCGTGCACGGCGCCCTGCTGCGCCTCGGCCTGACCGGCCCCGCCGAGATCCTGCTGTACGCGGTTCTCGCCGCCGCCATCGCCTGGGTCGGGCTGCGCCGCGCCGTCCGCTACGCCCGGGACGGGCAGATGCTCCTCGCCGTCGCCGTCACCGGGTGCGTGGCCGTCGCAGTGGCCCCGACCGGCTGGCGCCACCAACTGCTGTGGGTGCTGCTCGCGGTGGCCGGCAAGGTCGGGAGCCGCGCCGCCGACCGGCGCGTGTGGCCCGTGGCCGTGGTCCTCGCCGCGACCCTGCCCAGCTCCGTCCTGCTGCCCAACATCGCCGTACTGGCCCCCGTACGGGACAACGTGCTGCTGCTGGCGGCGCTGGCCGCGGCCTGCGCGGTCCCGTTCCTGCCGCGTTCCTCCCCGTACTGGCGCCGGCCCGTTCCGACCGCCTACGGACGGCCGGCCGCCGGCAGGTGGCGGGTCGTGCCGCTGATGCCGTTCTGGCGGCGCGTGCTGTCGCGGCCCAACCTGCTGCTCGAACTGCTCCTCATACGCGTCGGATACTCGATCTACTCGCACATACGGGCCGCGGCACCCGCCGGCCGCCACCACGCCGAGGAGCACGGCAGCCAGATCCTCGGCATCGAGCGGGCACTCGGCATCGACATCGAACACGCCGTCAACCGGGCCGTGGTGCACACGCCGTGGCTGGAGCAGTTCTTCAACTTCTACTACACGTCCTTCCACTTCGTGGTCCCGCTGGCCATCCTCGGCGTCCTGTACTGGCGCAGGCCCGGCGACTACCGCTGGGCGCGCGCCTCCCTGGGCCTGGCCACCGTGCTAGCCCTCGCCGGCTTCTGGCTCTACCCGCTCGCACCGCCACGCCTCATGCCCGGGCTCGGCTTCGTCGACACCGTGCACGGCCCGCAGGACTTGGCCAATCCGCAGTACGGGGCGATGACCGCCATCTCCAACCAGTACGCGGCGATGCCCTCGCTGCACTTCGGCTGGTCGCTGTGGTGCGGGGTGGTGGTGATCGTGCTCGCGCCGAAGGCCTGGCAGAAGCTCCTCGGGGCGCTGCACCCGCTGATCACGGTGTGCGCGATCGTGGCCACCGCCAACCACTGGGTGCTCGACGCGGTCGGCGGGGCGGTCGTCGTCGCCGCCGGGTTCGGACTGGTGTACGTGCTGTCCGGGCCGCGGCGGCTGGAGGTGGGACTGCCGGGGCAGCGGAGTTCCGGGGGCGAGGGTGTGGATGCCGGTGCCAGTGAGGTCAGGGGTGGTGCCGGTGGTGGCGCTGGTGCCGGTGGTGCCGGTGGTGCCGGTGGTGCCGTTGGGGAGGACGGGGTGTGGGTGTCGTCTGCGTCCACCCGCTCTTAGCGGCAGTCGGTCGGACGTTCAGGGAACGACGGCCACGGGTCGGGGGATCGGGGTGCCCCGTGCACCTCGCTGGCAACGGTCGGGGAACCCGCGGTCGGTGGCGGCTGGCCGTAGGGGCGCCGGGCATGACCGCTCCGGCGCCCCTGCGGTGGATCGCCGCGTTCTGTCAGGATCCGCCCGCGCCCGCGCTCCCGCCACTCGGACGAGACGGCGCCCGGCTTCTCACTGCTCCGGCGCCGCCGACAGCTGCGCGACGAGCAGGGCGACCGCCGCCTCCGCCGTGTCGGCCTCGCCGATGACGCGGTTGAGGCTTGGGCTGAGAACGCGGAACCGGCCGTCGCGCAGCGGCTCGACGGCCGGCGCGTCCGTCTCGGTCGGCAGGCCGTTGCCGGAACCGAACCGCAGGACGCAGCGGCTGGTGAACGGATACAGGCGCCGCAGCACCGGTTGTTCAGAGGCGGCCTCGATCAGTGCGAGGACCCCCCGCCCCGTGGCCGCGGCCTGGGAATCACCCCGGTCGAGCATCAGCCGCCACGTCGTCGGGAGACGCTGCCAGCGCGCCTCCACGCTCTCGTCGGTACCGCTGTCCTGGAGGTTCATCCGCGCAGTCTGACGGCGCTTCCGCCGGCGCGACAATCCTTAGGACGGCATCGATGACGGGCCGTTATCGCGGCTTGTCGCGATCGTCGCCCCACTGTGTGCAACCCCCCGGCCCAGCAGTGGAGAAGTACGGAGAACAGCACAGAAGACCGGCCAAGGGTGGTCAACGCCGCCGAAGCCGCCGAAGCCGTCGAAGCCCCTGAAGCCGCTGAACCCGCCGAAGCAGCCGTGAAAGCCGCATCCCCCGGAACGGCAGGGATCCGGGCGTGGGAGGGGCAGCGCCGCCGCCCCGGAAGCCGCTACCGCCACGGCCGCTCAGGCGGGGCGGACCCGGAGCTCCTTGATGCCGTTCAGCCAGGCCGCGCGGAGCCGCCGCGGCTCGCCGGCGAGCCGCAGGTCGGGCAGGGAGTCGGCGAGGGCATTGAAGATCAGGTCGATCTCCAGGATGGCCAGGGACTTGCCCAGGCAGAAGTGCGGCCCGCCGCCCCCGAAGCCCAGGTGCGGGTTCGGATCGCGGGTGATGTCGAAGACGTCCGGGTCCTCGAAGACCTCGGGGTCGTGGTTGGCGGAGGAGTAGAAGAGCCCGACCCGGTCGCCCGCCTTGATCTTCTGCCCGCCCAGCTCGGTGTCCTGGGTGGCGGTCCGCTGGAAGGAGACCACGGGGGTGGCCCAGCGCACGATCTCTTCGGCGGCGGTCGCCGGCCTCGTCGCCTTGTACAGCTCCCACTGCTCGGGGTGGGTGAGGAAGGCGTGCATGCCGTGGCTGATGGCGTTGCGCGTGGTCTCGTTGCCCGCGACCGCGAGCAGCAGTACGAAGAACCCGAACTCGTCGGAGCTCAGGTTGCCCTGGCCCTCGGCGGCCACGAGCTGGGTGACGATGTCCTTGGCCGGGCACTCCTTGCGTGCCGCGGACATGTTCATCGCGTAGCCGATGAGCTCCATGGCGGCCTCGGCGCCGACCGCTTCGGTGATGGCGTACTCGGGGTCGTCGTACGCGATCATCTTGTTGGACCAGTCGAAGATGCGCAGCCGGTCCTCCTGCGGTACGCCGATCAGCTCGGCGATGGCCTGCAGCGGGAGCTCGCACGCCACCCGCGTGACGAAGTCGAAGCTTCCGTCCCCGGTCCCGCCGCCCGTCGCCCCGTCGCACGCCTGCGCCACGATGTTCCGCGCCCGCTCGCGCAGCGCGCCCTCCAGGCCCCGGATCGCTCGCGGGGTGAAGCCGCGCTGCACGATCTGGCGTACGCGGGTGTGTTCCGGCGGGTCCATGTTCAGCATGATCAGGCGCTGGGCCTCGATCTGCTCGCGCTGGATGTGCGGGTTGAAGCGGATGATGGCCGTGTTGGTGGTGGAGGAGAACAGCTCCGGGTGCGTGGAGACGTACTTGACGTCCGCGTGCCGGGTCACGGCCCAGTAGCCCTCGTCGTCGAACCCGGTGATGCCGCGCGGCTGCGCGCACCACCACACGGGGGCGGTCCGCCGGAGCCGTGCGAACTCGGGGAGCGGGACCCGGTCCCGGAGGAGGTCGGGGTCGGTGGCGTCGAAGCCCTCGGGCAGCGCGGGACAGGTCATCGGGCGACTCCAAGTCTGACGGCCCATCAGGAAGTTGAAGTGGCTGAAACGTAGTAACGAGTTCTAGAAGTGACAAGGGCTTGCGCGTCAACTGTTGCGTGGGGAATCCGTGGAGGCCGGGTGCAAGACCCTTGCGTGCCGGGCCCGGGGGTCATAAGACTGCGGGGAGAACTAGAACGCGTACTAGTTCAGGCGGGGCGCCGGGACGGCCCGCCGCGCCGGCACTGCGCAGGAGAGGACGAGCTCATGGCCGCGGAACCCGTCATCGTCGAAGCAGTACGCACGCCCATCGGCAAGCGCGGGGGCACGCTCGCCAACCTCCATCCCGCCTACCTGCTCGGCGAGACCTACCGTGAGCTCCTCGCCCGTACCGGCATCCAGCCGGACTGCGTCGAACAGATCGTCGGCGGCACCGTCACCCACGCCGGCGAGCAGTCGATGAACCCCGCCCGGACCGCCTGGCTCGCCATGGGTCTGCCGTACGAGACCGGCGCGACGACCGTGGACTGCCAGTGCGGCAGCTCACAGCAGGCCAACCACATGGTCGCCAACATGATCTCCGGCGGAGTCATGGACGTCGGCATCGCCTGTGGCGTCGAGTCGATGAGCCGCGTGCCGCTGGGCTCGGGGTCCAAGCACGGCCCCGGCAAACCCTTCCCGGACGAGTGGAACGTCGACCTGCCCAACCAGTTCGAAGCCGCCGAGCGGATCGCCCGCCGCCGGGGCCTGACCCGCGAGGACGTCGACCGGCTCGGGCTGCTCTCCCAGCAGCGGGCGGCCACCGCCTGGGCCGAGGAGCGGTTCAAGCGCGAGACCTTCGCCGTCCAGGTCCCCACCACCGAGGAGGAGCAGGCGGCGGGCCAGGGCATGTGGCGCCTGGTCCACCGCGACGAGGGCCTGCGCGACACCAGCATGGAGGCCCTGGCCGGGCTCAAACCGGTCATGCCGACCGCCGTGCACACCGCCGGGAACTCCTCGCAGATATCGGACGGCGCCGCCGCCGTGATGTGGGCCTCCCGTCGGATGGCCCGCGCCCTGCGGCTCAAGCCGCGCGCCAGGATCGTCGCCCAGGCCCTGGTCGGCGCCGACCCGCACTACCACCTGGACGGTCCGATCGACGCGACGCGGGCCGTGCTCGGCAAGGCCGGGATGTCCCTCAAGGACATCGACCTCGTCGAGATCAACGAGGCCTTCGCCTCCGTCGTGCTCAGCTGGGCCCAGGTCTTCGAGCAGGACCTGGCCAAGGTCAACGTCAACGGCGGCGGCATCGCCCTCGGCCACCCCGTCGGCGCGACCGGCGCCCGCCTGATCACCACCGCACTGCACGAGCTGGAACGCCGGGACAAGGAATTCGCCCTGATCACCATGTGCGCGGGCGGCGCGCAGGCGACCGGGACGATCATTCAGCGGCTCTGAGACCGCGGACCGGGCCGGGGATCGGGTCAGGGGCGCGGGCCCGACGGTCGGGGTCGACGGTCGGGGTCGACGGTCGGGGTCGACGGTCGGGTCCGGGGGCAGGCCCGACGGTCGGGTCCGGGAGTCAGGTCCGAGGGGCGTAGGCCGCACGAACCCTGTGGGATGGGAAGGCGAAGGCCCCGGGGTCGACCTGGGGAGGTCGACCACCGGGGCCTTCGTGCGTTCACGTCTTCGTGAGGTGCGCCCGCGTTCGTGAGGTGCGCCCGCGGGGGTGGTGCCACTGGCTTAGTACCAGTGGTTGGCCTGCCAGAACTTCCAGGCGGCGACGGGGCTGCCGTAGCGCTCGTTCATGTAGTCCAGGCCCCACTTGATCTGGGTGGCCGGGTTGGTCTTCCAGTCGGCACCGGCGGAGGCCATCTTCGACGCCGGCAGGGCCTGGACCAGGCCGTACGCGCCGGAGGACGCGTTGGTGGCGGTGTGGTCCCAGCCGCTCTCACGGGAAACGATGTTGTTGAAGGCCGCGAACTGCGCCGGGTCCTTGATCATCTGCTGGGCGATCGCCTTGGCGCTCGTCGGGGCGGCCTGGGCCGGAACGGCGGCCAGCATGGAACCGGCGGCGGCAAGGCCGATCACGGTACCCGCGAGGGACTTCTTGGAAGCGGCGATGCGGCGGATGACGGAGTGGGACACGGAGAGCCTTCCGTAGGGGACGAGGACGGTCGCGGCACGTCGAAGACGTGCGTGAGCCACTCACGCGGAGGAGAGGGGTTCGTCCCGGCGGGGGGCTGTGCGCCCCGGCCGCCTCGGCGACAACACCAGTTAGCCAGGCCACCGGCGCCCTGGCAAAGCCCCCCGTCTACTAGCGCGGCTCGCAGCCGGACCCGCGCAACGGGTCCACCGACTCCACGGGTTCCGGGGCAGATGGCCAGCGGTGTCGGGGGCGACGGAGGGGCGCTCGGGACCTACTAGCACGCCTCGTATGTGATGTGGCTCCTATGGGACGAGTCACCTCAGACACCCAGAAATATCACTGATTGCAACCACTCGTACCCCTTGGGGAAACGGGCCGGTCCCCGGATCCACCCAAGAATCCAAGGACGCAACGGGTCGGGGCAGTGGCCCGGCGCCGCCTCTACTGGATGCTCCAGCGGTGAGGGTGTCCCGGGTCGGAGGGGCAGGCGAAGACGTTGAGCTCGCCGTGGTTTCCCACGACGACTCCGGTGGGTTCCGCGGTCGGGCGCGGAGGAAGCTCCTGCTCCTCCACGGGCGCCCAGCTCTTGCTGCCCCCGTCCCATTCGGACGAGTCGACGGTCAGCAGGAGGTGCATCGGCGTCGCGCAGGCACCGCAGTCCATCGGGGAGGGGTCGGTACGGTGCCAGGAGACGAAGCCGCCGACGCGCCAGCCGGGCGGGATCGACAGGTCGTACTGGTAGCCGGGCAGTTCGGCGGCGCTGCCGTCGTCCTCCTCCTCGGCCGCCTCTTCCATGGCTTCCTCCCAGGCGTCGATCCGGGCGCACAGCTCCTCGGGCAGGAGCCCGGCGAACGGGTACGTGTCCACCTGCTCCGGGTACAGCACGCACGGCTCGGGCACGTACCCGTCGTAGCCGACGACCGGCGGCCGCGGAGGCTCGGCCAGGACCTCGCCGACCTCCGCCGCGTTGCGCCAGCGCAGGTGGAGCAGCATGCCGTAGCGGGTGGGGCCGTGGGCGTCGAAGGGACACCAGAAGAGCTGGAGCAGGTCGCAGCCGTCCGGCCCGGCCGGCAGGTCGGGGAGGTCGCGCCGGTAGAACTGGGCGACGGGGAGCATGGGCAGCGGATCGGTGTCGTTCGTTCCGGGCACGTGGTGCGTGCGGCCCAGCACTTCCATGAGCTGCAGCTCGTCCCCGGTGAGACCCTCGTGGGGGTGTCTCGCCCGTGCGGTCGCCCAGACCTGCCGTTCCTGGCGGATGTCCTCGATGCGCCGTCCACGGCCGCGGCCGTGGGCCTCCCGGCAAACCGGCCAGGGCTCGTCCGCCGGCCACAGCATCGGCCCGCCCACCGAGCTCTGCGACACGTCCGGAGTGCCCGGCCGCGGGTGGAGGCGGGTGGTCGTGCCGCGGTGCGCGGCGAGTTCCGGGAAGAGCGCCTCGACTTCGAGCGGGCGCGGCGGTGTCGTCCTCGTCATGCGAGCGACCCTAGAAGATCGGCGCACGAGGCGACCGGGCCCCCCTCCTCCCTGCTGCCGCAGGGCATCGCACCGATTACCAGCGGGCCAACCGCCGCCGTCGCGGCAGCAGCGGCGGCCGCCCACCCGCGTTCGGCAAGGAGGCCTACAGGCGCCGCAACGAGATCGAGCGCACGATCAATCGACTCAAGACCTTCCGGGCCGTCGCGCCCCGCTACGACGAGCGGGCCTACATCTTCCGGGGCACAGTCACGGTCGCAGCGATCCGTCTCTGGCTCCGACCGTGATCCGCCTGACAGAACCTAACTCAGGTAGAAGACGTCGAACTTTCCGTCGGGCCGGGGGGCGATGGTCGCCTCGCCCGGGCCCTGGGGCGGGTAGATGTTGAGGAAGTGCGCTGCGAGCTCCGCGTTCGGCTGGATGCTGACGCGCCAGGTCTTCGTCCCCGCCTCGCCCTCCATCGCCAACGACTTCTTGAGCTCCGCGTCAGCCGCGCTGATCTGGGGCATGGCCTGCTCCTTCGCATGGTGGCCGAGAGCGCCGCCCCGACCGGGCGGCAGCTGGAAGCTAGCACCGGAAACGGCCGAAACACGGCACACGAGCGGCGGTTCGATACCGAACCAGGTGGCGTTCCGTCGGGCGGCCTACAGCGGGGACGGGCCGGGCGCGCGGGCCCGCCGCCGGCCTCCGTCCGCACGCGCCCCGCCGGTGGTCGATCCGCCGAGATCCACCGGACAGGCCCGCTAGGTGGCCGATGTCCCGACGCCCGCTCGGACCGTGTGGCGGTCCGCGTACGCCGCCGGGACGAACCCGCAAGTCGGCCTGGTCCGCGTGGCTGGGCAGTGACGACCAGGACGTGCGCCTGCGTGGTCAGGCCAGCCGTCCGGTGCTCCGCCACCCGGCGGGACCGGTCGGCGTGCAGCTGCGCACCTCCGCGCGGCGTTCCTCTGCCGCTGACGTCCGCCCGCGGGATGCTGGAACCCCAGGACCATCCCGCACCCCGCAACCCGCACCCCCCGTCCCACCCCGACCCGTACCCGTCCCGTCCCGGCCCCGCTATCGACACAGAAGGGAACGCCATGATCGTCGACTGCGCCCACTACCGCGACGGGCGGCGCCAGCAAGAGGGCCCGATGTCGCTGGAGCGGGCGGCCGCGTGCTGCCAGCAGGGCGGTTTCGTCTGGCTGGGCATCTTCGAACCCGGTGCCGAAGAGATGGACACGGTGCGCCAGAGCTTCGGCCTGCACGAACTGGCCGTCGAGGACGCCCGGACCTCCCACCTGCGGCCGAAGGCCGAGCAGTACGAGGACGGCACCGAGCTGATCATCCTGCGCACCGCCCGCTACGACGACGAACGCGAGGAGATCGACACCGGGGAGATCAGCGTCTTCCTGTCCGAGCGCTTTGTGATCACCGTCCGCCAGGGCATCGCCAGCGAGCTGCACGGTGCCCGCAGCCGGCTCGAACGGCGCCCCGAACTGCTGCGCACCGGCAGCGCCTCGACCTTGTGGGCCATCCTCGACCAGGTCGTCGACAGCTACGCCCCGGTCGTCGCCGAACTCGACCGCGACATCGAGCAGATCGAGGCCACCGTCTTCTCCGGGACCGTCGCCCCGACCGAGCGGATCTACTTCCTGCGCCGCGAGGCCACCGACTTCTACCGCGCCGTGCACCCGCTGCTCGCGGTACTCGCCCGCCTGCTCAAGCCCGGCAGGGCGCCGGCCGAGCTGCTGCCGTACTTCAACAACGTGCACGACCACCTACTGCTGGTGAACGAGGAGGTGGCCGCGCAGCGCGACCTCCTGGCCACCGTCCTGGAGGCCAACATCGCGGTGATCTCCGTCGAACAGAACAAGATCAACCTGCGGCAGAGCACCACGATGGAGCGGCTCACGATCCTCGCGACCGTCTTCCTCCCGCTGTCGTTCGTGGTCGGCTTCTTCGGCCAGAACTTTCCCTGGCTCGTCGAGCACATCAGGGGCTTTCCGGCGTTCTTCGTCCTCACGGCGCTGGGCCTGGTGCTGCCCTCCCTGGCCTTCGTCCTCTGGCTCCATTACCGCCACCGCCCGAACGCGCCCGTGCTGCGCCAGGGCTACGACCGGGGCCCGGATTAGGACTGGGACCCACGCCGCCCCCACGCCGTCCGGCGTCGGCCGGTTCCGATGTGCTGGCGCCCTGCATCCGGCCTCTCCCAGCCCCGGATCACTCCTTGAGCAGCAGGAACAGGACGGCCAGTGCGACTGCGAGTACCAGGGCCGCAAGCCCGTAGACCGCGCGGTGGTTGCGGAGGCCCGGGACGAAGCGGTCCAGTGCGAAGCGGCCGGGGCCCGTGATGGCCAGTGTCGCCGCAGCAGCCGCGATCAGGAGTTCGAACTCGACGCCCTGCTGGCCGATCACGTCACCGGTCCACGTCACGGCGATGGCGTTGATCATGATTCCGACGATCGCGGCACCGGCCAGTGGGGTGAGGAGACCGACTACCAGGCCCAGGCCGCCCAGCGTCTCCGTGAGACCGGCGATCAGGGCCATGGTCGTGCCGGCCGGGTAGCCCGCCTGCTCGAAGGACCGTCCCGTGGTCTGGATCCCGGGGCCGTCGAACCACCCGAACAGCTTCTGGGTGCCGTGGACTGCCATGATCAGGCCGAGCACGAGCCGGAGCAGGGGCAGGCCGACGTCGTACGGGGTCGTCGTGCCGGTCGACCTGCGGTGTGCGGGGTCGGTGGATGCGGTGGGCATGTCGGCCCTTTCTGTGGGGGGAGGGCGGAGAACGGCAGCGCCCGGGAGGGGTTGACGCATTCACGCACTCGGTGTGGTGCGAGCCGGGGTGCCCGGCCCGGCCCGGCCGGGCACCCGCGGCGGGTCCGGAGCCCCGGCACTCACGCCATGGTGATGCCCACCTTCTGGTACGCCTGGTCGATCGCCGTCTGCGCGGCGGTCCGCAGCGCAGCGTTCCCGGAGAGGTACGTACTGGTGACGTCCCGCAACGCCCGGTGCATGTCCGAGAAGTCCGACTCCATCAACAGTCGCACCAGGGAGAGGTAGATCAGCAGCGACCACTCATCGGCCTTGAGGACCGGCCGGCCCGCCGCGTCCACCGAGGTGAGCAGGTGGAACATCGCCTTGTTGTGGATGTTGCTGTTGGTGTGCACTCCGCCGTTGTCGCCCGTCGTGTGCAGGTAGTCGCGCATGTGGTCGGGATCGCCGGTCCGGGTCGGATCGCTCATGTCGCGCAACGGCAGCCCGTTGCCGCCCAGTCCGGCCCCGAGCTCCCAGTTCCACGTGTTCACGTCGTCGCGGTCCGGCGCCTGGTACCAGTTGGCGATGATGACGCCCATCGTGTCCGCCAACGACTCGTTGAGGGCACCGGACTGGTCCTGGTAGATCAGGTTGCTGGAGGTCTCGATCACCCCGTGGGTCATCTCGTGTGCGATGACGTCGAGATGACGGGCCAGGCTGACCAGCCGGGCCCCGTCGGACACCTGGCCGTACCACATCCGCCTCTTGTACCAGACGGCGTTGAACCACTCGGGTCCCGGCCCGTGCGGGCGGTAGGTGCAATTGACGACGGACACCAGGTCCATGTCGGCGTCGTCGATGCCGTTCCGGTAGAGCTGGTCGCGGTAGTACTTCTCCACTCGCTCGGCATTGACGTGCGCCGAGACCCCGGCCCGGTGCCCGGCACCGAAGTCCGCCTGCGGCGAGCCGATCGCCGAGGTCGGCAACCGGGCGGTGTCGATGTCGGCGAAGTCCAGGTCGTAGGTGGCGATCTGCCGCTGCTGGTCGTGGAGGAGGAAGGAGCCGTCCCGCCGGCTGCCCTGGAAACGGTGACGGGCACTGATCTCGTCCTCGCCCTCCAGCCGGGTGGGCACGATGATCGTGGGCGCCATCCCGTACGACTTGAGTATCTCGCCGGAGTACGCGTCGACGAGGTAGCCGGTGAGCGGGAAGGCCTCGCGGGGGGACGCGCCTAGTCCATGGCCGCGTTGGCCCTCCTCACGGCGGTTCTCCGACAGTTGGGCCGGCACCTCGCGCAGGTGCCAGGCCAGGTGCCAGTGGTCGTTCCGGCTGACGTACGCCAAGGTCGGCGGAGGCAGCTCCTCGGCACTGACCGTGCTCCCCGTGGCCGTCTTGACCCGCTCCAGCGCTTCCGTGCCCGACAGTTCCGGCACGGAGCCGACGCCCGTCACCTCGCCGAGCTTGCCGTCCATCGCGACCAGCCGCTGGTTCTCGTCGATCTCGACCAGCACCTCGGCGCCGAAGACGGGGATCTCCTGCCGGGTCTGCTCGAAGCGGACCAGAGTGGTGCCCGTGCCGGCCTGGTGGCGCTCGGTGCTCAAGGTGAGGTCGGGCACCCGCTCGGGGCGGTCCTCCCGCACGGCCCCGCGCAGCGCCGGAGCTTCCTGCTGAGCGAGCTTCTCGGCCAGGTAGAAGCGTGCGGCGGACTCGGCTGAGTTGAAACTCCGGCGCTCAGCGCCCTCGCCCTCCGGGGCACTCACCCCGCGCACCGACTCGGGACCTGGAGGCGTGCCCCGTGCCTGCGGGTCGTCGGTGAAGTGGTAGCGGAATCTTTCCAACTGTGACATGACTATGTACACCGCCCCTCAGTGACGGCCCCTCCTGCGCTCCTCGCTCTCGTCGCCCCGCCCCTTCGCGCGCGTCCCTTCCAACGTCACACCAGGCGGCACCGGCAGCAACTGGACGGCTCGGCGCGATGTGCCCGGCACCCCGCAGCCGTCCGCGCTTCAACTGTGCGGTTTTCAAAGGGGTCCGCCCTGCGCCGGGGATGCGGTGACGCGGCCGCAGGACGAGGATGGAGTGGTCGGGAGCCTGTTCTCGGAGCAGCGTGCCCGGTCGTTCGCCGGGCGCGTGGCCTGGCCGAGGGCCCCTGGGCTTCCGGGTCACGGAGGACTTCAGATGCCCGTGCTCTTCTTCGACATCGGGGGGACCCTGGCGGATGCCCGTCTCGAAGCCGACGACTCGCTGACGCTCCTGCCCCTACCACGTGTGACCGCGGTGCTCGACGCCCTCGCCGACGTTCCCCAGGGCATCATCTCCAACCCGGGAACTCAGCAAGCGACGGTCGCGGCGGCCCTGCGTGAGGCGTTCCCCGGCCGTTTCACGGACGACGGCCTCGTCCATTGGGGTCCGAAGAACAACCGGATGCTCTTCGACGAGGCGGTCGCCAGCACGGCGGGCACGGCAGGTGACTGCGTCTTCGTGGGCGAGGACCCCCAGGAGCGCGCTTTCGCCCGGGAAGCGGGGATGCGCACTGCCGCCCACCCCGTGTTCGCCCCGGCGGCCGTGGAGAACCGTCCCGTGTTCTGGGCACGGATCGAGCTGCCGGAGGACCGGGAACTGCCCGACCTGGCGGTCGTCGCGAACGGGGCCGAGGTCGTTCCGGCACATGTCGCCTCCGAGCGGCTCGTGCTCGCCATGGCGAGCACGAGCGGTGTCGAAGCGCTCCAACGGGCCGGGTTCACCGTGGACGTGCGGGGGAACGTGGAGGACACCGCGGCCTTCCTCATCCGCGACAACCGTCCGCTCCCGGTCGTCGGGACGCACGGTGACGCTCCGTCCGCATCCCGGTCGGTGGCCGAGGGGGCGCTGCGCGCCACGACCGTCTTCGGTTTCGTCGCCGACGAACTGGCGGCTACGGCAGCTCCACCGGTCGCCCCGCTGGGGCCCGCGCCCGGCGGTGTCTATGTCGCCGCTCCTGCCGGCGCCCCGGTCGAGGAGGTGCACCTGCCGGGTGCGAAACCGGGACACACGGAACGGCTGCTACCGGACCCGGCGCTCCTCGACCGCCGAGCAGAGGCCCCACCGGCACGTCCCACCGCGGAACTCGGCGACGGCCTTCCCTCCCCGCAGACGGTCGCCGCGGTTCGTGCGGCCGTGACTCCCGAGGTGCTGCGTCGGCACGTGGCGTGCATCTCCGGTATCGAGCCGCTGGTCGAGGGCGGTTCGAAGGTCCGCAGCCGGGACGCATCGGCCGAGGACAACGCGCGGGTCGTCGAGGCGCTGGCGCACCGGTTCGAGGACCTCGGACTGACCGTACGACGGCACCCGTTCCGGTGGCGTGACCACCGGCTGCTGAACGTGGAAGCCCAACACACGGTCCCCGGCGCGGACTCCACCGTGCTCATCACCGCGCACATGGACTCCACTGCGGCGAACGGCGTCTTCGTCGACGCGGACGGCGAGCCGCGCCCCTACGATCCGGCGGTGGACCCCGCGCCGGGTGCCGACGACGACGGCAGCGGAACAGCGGCCGTCATGGCCGCGGCGGAGTGCCTGAGGGCGCTGCTCGACGACGGCGGGGCCCCGACCCGGAACGTGCGCTTCGTGCTGTTCAACGCCGAGGAACAGGGGCTCGTCGGCAGCAAGTTCTACGCGCGGGCCGCCGCTGCGGCAGGGGACCGCATCGCCGGGGTCTTCCAGATGGACATGATCGCGGGCCGGCAGGAGGGGAGCACGCCCATCGTCGAGATCCACGCCGGATCCTCCGTGCCGGGCCCGGTCGTGGACGCGTCCGACGCGCTGGGAGGCCGGGTCGCCCGTACGGTGCCCGTCATCGACCCCGAGGTGACGGTCCAGCAGCTCACCGGCCCCGACGACCCGGCAGTGGGCCGCAGCGACCACGCGAGCTTCCACGAGCGGGGGTGGGCGGCCATCGCCGTCTCCGAGGACCTGTTCTCCACGCCCGACGGAGAGCCCGGCACAGGCACACGGCAGTACCACACCCCGGGTGACACCCTCCTCGACCAGGACCACAACACGGAGTTCGCGGCGACCCTCGCGCGTTCCGTCACCGCGACCGCCCTCACGCTCGCCGGCCTGTGACACCAGGCAACCGTCCGGGCGCTGCATCGGGCCGCTGCGCGGG